>NZ_QUCG01000018.1:0-62359 GCF_003473645.1 Prevotella sp. AM23-5
TTCCGCTCCATTTGGGAAAAATCCCAAGGCTCTATGGGAAAAGGCGTGGGAAAATCGGGCGGATTTCTTCAGTTTTACGGGAAAACGTTTGGTAATCATGATAGAAAAACGTAAATTTGCAGACTGATAACGGAACTTCGTTTCGCAAACTATTCACGATAAAACTAGAAATATGCTACAGACTCAGCAAGATAAACAAGTCCCCGCATTCAGCTACGAGGTTTTCGATCGTCAACTCGACCATTTTACAATGATGCTCAAGGTGTTGATGGACGGATGGGAAGATTACAGTTCGCAGGAGATGACCTTCGACATCCACTCCCTGTGTACCAAGGCAGCCCGACTCTGCTATCTGGCAGACCAGGACCTCGCCTTGCAGCATACCGATGTTTCCCATCATCGCAAGGAGCAGAACGAGATGTATTTTACCTCCTTCGAACTCATCATCACCACCCAGTTTACCAAATTCATGAAAAAAGTACTTGCCCTGGTCAAGGCTGGCAAAAAAGTAGAAGGACATTCTTCCCCAATGTTCTCCTCAGAGATCAGTACCCTCCTGCCTAAGCTGCACGACCTGCTGCTGATGGATGGCATGAACCAGGAATCGATACAGCTGATGGTGGAAGATATCCAGAATACGGAGAAAATGATTCAGAAATATCATAAAATCACGAAGTTCCCGGGGGTGAGATACGAGGAACGTCTGTGGTATCTCATCCGCCTCTATTGCCTCGCCAGCTATCTGGTGCTGCATTTCCGCAGAGTCTGCCACGTTACAGATTCAGAAATGACACCCGAGGAAGCGGCTCGATTAACGGAATGGGCGATACAGAAATACATCTCGGAAAAGGACAGCAGCGAAAAGCTGGAACTGTATTTCTCCAATCTGCAGTACGACAACGATGGCAAACCGCTCAACGTGGACCAATGGCTCCAGGCGAGAAGGGAGTTGAAGCATCTGGTGCCCCAGAATCTGCTCCTGCTGTTTCTCAATAGTGCAGATGATGTGAGCCAGTTGGGTGCTTCGCTGATAAAAGTGAGTTTCACGAACGAGGAATTTCTGAAGCTCGTGGATGCTGTGGCTAAATACCAGATTATCACGCAGCGCATCCGTGCCATCGAATTTCCGGAAGAATTCGAGCAGTCGCTTCATAATGAGGTATTCTATCTTACGGTGAAGGGCCGTTCGGTGAATCTGGAGGAGTTGAAGAAATCCATCTCCAAGATGGTGAATCTGATAACCCGGAAGAACCAGTGGTTCTGCGTATGGAGCGTGCTGAAGCATCTCAACCTGATCAAGCATGAGAGCACCTTCGCCACCTTTGCCCATCAGATGATGAGTATCGAGTGGTTTGGCACCATCGACCCCCGTCTCCGCTTTACGGCAGATAATCTGAGCGATTACTCCCGCTACTTCAATGAATACGATTATACCGAATGGACCGAGGAGATGTTTCTGGAGAAGAAGGAGCTGTATGGGATGACGAAGTGGTCGCCTAAGCTCTATCAGAATTTCTCTTCGCTCTGTGCCAGAATGATGCAGGCCATCTGGGGCTACAGCTTCTTCTGCTGATTTCTACCGGAAAGAAGAAAGAATCTATATTAAATAAGGTGAGAATCTATATTAAATAAGGATAGGGGGCGAAAAAGCAAATTTTATATGTTTTTTCGCCCCTTTAATGATTATTAACTTTTTTTTCAGACAACTTACTAAAAAATATCGTAAATTTGCAACCGGTTATTAAATATAATAAGCCTAAGCAATAAGAATCATTAATTGAATCAATATATATACACTTAGTCAGACAATTAAATAATTAAGAATCTGATTATCTACAATACTATATAATATAACAATTAAAACCAAACAATTATGAGCAAAAAAAGTCAGTTTGGCATGACCCTATTACTATCTACGATCTTAGTAGGTGGCGCCAATGCGAGTACTGTTTCTACCTCAAACACATTGGGTGCAGCAATGATTGCACAGCAAGGTGCTGTTTGTAAGGGTGTGGTAAAGGATGCTACCGGTGAACCTATTATTGGTGCTTCTGTATCAGTGAAAGGTACCAAGAATGCTACCGTTACCGATTTGGACGGCAATTTTACCCTTTCAGGTGTAAACAAGGGTACTACAATCGTTATCTCTTATATTGGTTTCGTGAACAGTGAAATCAAGTGGAACGGCACAAGTCTCAATGTAACTCTCGCAGAAGATACACAGGGCTTGGAAGAAGTCGTTGTCGTAGGTTATGGTACACAGAAGAAGGTAAACCTCTCTGGTGCTGTTGCCAACGTGGATGGTAAGGTATTGGAAAACCGTCCTATCACCAACATCGGTCAGGGTCTTCAGGGTGTTGTTCCTAACTTGAACGTATCTATGAACAGTGGTGGTGCTCCTGGTGCCAGCTCTAGCTACAATATCCGTGGTAACACGTCTTTGAACGGCGGTAGCCCATTGGTATTGGTTGATAACGTTCAGATGGATGCCAACCTCGTGAATCCAGAAGACGTTGAGTCTATCTCTGTTTTGAAGGATGCTTCTTCTGCAGCCATCTATGGTGCACGTGCAGCATACGGTGTGATTTTGATTACTACCAAGAAGGGTCGCAAGAGCGACAAGCCAACCATCTCTTTCAACGCTACAGGCTACTGGCAGAGCCCTGCCAAGTCATACCACAACGTTAACTCTATGCAGTACCTCAAGATGATGGATGAGGCTAACAAGAATGACGGTGGTTCTGGCCGATACTTCAAGGATCAGGTTTATAAATATACAGAGGAATACTTCAACGGAACCCGTAAGGATCCTGTATTCTTCGACGAGGCATACGACAAGGCTAAGTATGGCTATTGCGGCAATACCGACTGGTGGAATGAGCTTTACAAGACTTCATTCTCTCAGATCTACAATGCCAGCATCAGCGGCGGTAACGACCGTACTACCTACTATGCATCTCTCGGTATGAACGACCAGAAGGGTATCTTGACCGCTGGCGACGATAAGTACAAGAAGTACAACGCTAACGTAAACATCTCTTCCAACATTACCAAGTGGTTGAATGTAAGCGCTAAGATTACTCATACCTATACATCAGAGCTTCACCCTACCGGTGGTACTACAGCTATGAACCCTACTGCCTACTCAGGTTTGAGCGCATACTCAGGTATGATGAAGAACGACTTGAGCCCATTGATGCCAGTAAAGCATCCTGATGGACACTATGCAGGTCAGGGTAGCTACACCAACCCTATCGCTATCATGGAGCAGGGTGGTAACGCCAAGTATCGCCAGAACGACTTGTGGATGACTGGTGCCGTACGCATCACTCCTATCAAGGGTCTCGTGATCAATGCTGACTATACATGGAACTTCTACGGCAGAAACGCTAACGAGCACGTACGTAACTTCTACGACTATACAGCCGTTCCAGGTACAGAGAACTACTATCCTTGGACTAACCCAAGCAGTATCACCGTATCTAACTACGATGACTACTATCAGGCATTCAACGTATTTGCTGAGTACTCACTGTCTTTGGCAGAGAAGCATAACTTCAAGGTGCTCGTAGGTTACAACCAGGAGAAGAAGCACAACAAGTATCACTGGGTGGGCCGCAAGAACCTCATCGACAACGATACTCCACAGATCAACCTCGCATATGGTGATATTTCTACCAGCGGTAGCGAGAGCATGTGGGCAACCAATGGTCTCTTCTTCCGTTTCAACTACGACTTCATGGGCAAGTACCTCTTCGAGTTCAACGGTCGTGAGGATGGTTCTTCTAAGTTCGCTAAGGGTAACCGCTATGCGTTCTTCCCTTCAGGCTCTATCGCTTGGCGTGTATCAGAGGAGAAGTTCTTCGAGCCATTGCGCAGCTGGTGGGACAACCTGAAGATTCGCGGATCTTACGGTTCTCTCGGTAACCAGAACGTATCTGGTAACTTCCCTTACCTGGCTACCTACGGTGTAAGCACCAAGGCTGGCGTATTGCTCGGCGGCACACGCCCTGTAGCAGTTTACGCTCCTGGCTTGGTAAGTAGCTCATTTACATGGGAGACCGTGAACCAGCTCGACCTCGGTATCGATGCAACATGGCTCAACAACCGACTGAGTGCATCTTTCGACTGGTATCGCCGTGACACCAAGGATATGTTGACCAGAGGTGCTACCCTGCCTTCTGTGCTCGGTACTAGCGAGCCAAGAAGCAACGCTGCCAACATGAAGACCACAGGTTGGGAAGTTTCTGTAGAGTGGAACGATCGCTTAAGCTGCGGTTTGGGCTATCACATCAAGGGTGTATTGTCTGACTATCAGTCTGAAATCACCAAGTACTCTAATGATGCAAAACTCCTCGGCGACCACTATGTAGGTGAGAAGATTGGCGAAATCTGGGGTTTGGTATCTAACGGACTCTTCCAGAGCGACGAGGAAGCAGCCAAGTGGGATCAGAAGGCTATCAACGGCGGCCACTGGAGTGCAGGTGACGTGAAGTTTGAAGATATCGATGGTGACGGCAAGGTAACTTGGGGCGAAGGTACAGTAGATAAGCCAGGCGACCGCAAGATTCTCGGTAACTCAACTCCTCGCTATGCATACGGTATCACAGCAGGTGCTGACTACAAGGGCTTCGACTTCGAGATGTTCTGGCAGGGTATCGGTAAGCGCGACTACTTCGGTGGTTGGGGTGGTGCCCAGTTCTGGGGCTTCACAGACGAGTGGTGTACTCCACAGACCACCTCTCTCGACTACTGGACAGAGGATAATCGTGATGCTTACTTCCCAAAACTCCATCACTACAGTGTAAATGGCAGTAACCACAATACCTCTTCACGCTATATGCTGAATGCTGCATACTTGCGTTTGAAGAACGTAACTTTGGGTTATACTGTTCCATCTAGCTTGTTGAAGAAGGTAGGTATTGCTCGCCTCAGAGTATTTGTACAGGGTGAAAACCTCCTGACATTGACTCCAATGAAGGTGAAGTTTGCTGATCCTGAAACACTTGGTAACATGACTTACCCTATCAACAAGAAGATCTCTGTTGGTTTGAACTTAACATTATAATGTTCGAGAGTTAGGAAAGAGTGTATTATTAATGCTTAAATAGACAGACAATGAAAATTAAAAATATATTCATTTTGAGTATGATGGCCGGTATGACACTTGCATCTTGCAACTATACCGATTTGAGCCCACAAGACTCATTTACAGATAAATCATACTGGAAGAGCGCCAACGACCTCAAGATGTACGCCAATGGTATCTACAGCAACATGCTGGCTGGTGCTTCTTCTACTCTTGATGGCGAGAGTGATAACTTTGTAACCAATAGCCCAAGTGGTTATTTGTTCAACAACTACACCGTTCCAACATCAGGCGGTGGCTGGGGCTGGGGTAACGTGCGTAGCTGCAACTACTTCCTGAAGCGTTATCAGACTGCTTCTGGCTCTGAGGCTGACATCAACAAGTATGTAGCTGAGGTTCGTTTCTTCAGAGCACAGGATTACTATAGCAAGATCCGTAATTTCGGTGATGTGCCTTGGTATGAGTCTGACCTCCAGACAGGTGATGAGGCAGAGCTCTTCAAGGGTCGTGACCCACGCAACTTCGTATTGAAGAAGGTAATCGAGGACTTGGAGTTCGCTATCCAGTGGCTCCCAGAGAAGACAATGGCAGAGAAGGGTCGTCTGCACAAGGATGCAGCCCGCACCCAGTTGGCTCGCGTTTGTCTCTACTACGGTACTTATATGAAGTATCACCACGAGGCTGGTTCTGAGGGCTTGACAGCAGAAAGCTTGATTACAAAGGCTAAGGAGCTGACCGACGAGATCATCAACAGCGGTAAGTATGAAATCGTAAAGGGTACTGACGCAGGTGCCGGCACAAGAGCATACGAGGGTTATCCACTCAGCTATGCCAACCTGTTTGTTCAAGAAGACCTTTCTGACAACAAGGAGGCTATTTTGGCACGCTTCTACGAGACAGGTGTCCTTACCCACGAGACTGGCCGTCAGGCTGGTGGCAATGGTATGGGCTTGAGCAAGGACTTCATCGAGTCGTTCCTGATGAAGGATGGTACTCCTATCTATAACGAGGGTTCTGGCTACGAGGGTGATGACAATCTGGAAGAAGAGATTGCCAACCGCGATCCACGTCTCTATCAGCTCATCGACAACAACCACAAGCCATTCTGGCTCCGCAACAACAAGCAGGTGCAGAACAAGATGCCAGACTGCTCTGTTTCTGGTGGTGTAACAGGTTATCCATGTACCAAGTTCCACTCTGCTGACGAGACTCAGTGGCAGGCTCGCAACACCTCTTACGACTGGTTCATCTACCGTTATGCAGAGGTATTGCTCATCAACGCCGAGGCTAATGCCGAGTTGGGTACATGCACTCAGGCTGTTCTTGACAAGACCATCAACCAGCTTCGTGACCGTGTAGATATGGCTCACCTCACCGTGAACCCAGTTGCCGACCAGAAGCCTATCAACTATGGTTATGAGCTTTCTAACCTGCTCTACGAGATTCGTCGTGAGCGCCGTATCGAGTTGGTTGGCGAAGGTTTCCGTATGGACGACTTGAAGCGCTGGAATGCGATGAAGTTGTTGGAGAATCCTCTTACTACTCTGGGTATCCGTGTTACCGACAAGGTGAAGGAGCAGTACAACGAGATCTACGCTTTCGATAGCAGCAACACCCGTGTATATAACGGCAAGACCTATCTTCGCATCTACGCAGAGAGCTATGACGATGCTGCAGGTCGCAAGTGGTCAGACAACGACCGTCGTTGGTTGTATCCATTGCCAATCGACCAGTTGGCTTTGAACAAGAACCTGACCCAGAACCCAGGATGGACAGAATAACTATTTATCACAATAATGAGTTTTAGAATAGGCTTATAGTAAGATTAGGTTTATAAGATAAGTTTTTAAATTTGGTTCATTTATTGACTTACACTATTCTATAAATGAAAACTAAGCGTATGCCCTTTTGCTGTGAAGCAAGAGGGCATATCTTTTTTACTAAAATATTAGTACACAGACTTTTTACGTTTGTTTTACGTAGATTTATGAAGCAAATGCATTAAACGAGATGAAAGTTGCCAATGAAGCCATTGCAAAATGCAACAAAGAAGGGAAACCTATTACTCTGACAGATGTAAAACCATCTATACAAGAGAGTAAATAAAAAGCAACTTTGTTTCGCTACAACTGACTCTAATGGAGGGGCGATGTAATTGGCGTGCAATATAAGTTATGCAAAAAGGCAAAATTAAATTCATTTGTTTTTTAGATTTTATTATCAGTCTGTGGATTCTCTATGAGCAAGGACTCAAAAGCAAGTTTCTTATACGCAATTACCTCTTCCGTAAATGTTAAAAAAGAGGCTTCGTGATGTCTTTTCTTCATAATGTTTCTTGTTTATGAAACATTATGTTTACCTTTGTATTCAAAATGAAAATGTATGCCACAAATGAATCTTACTCCATTAGACGATGTGCTTGACAAGCATTTCGGAAAAGTAGGCACTCCTAAACGTGATGCTTTCGAAAGTGATGTAGATGAAGCCTTGCACGCTTATAGATTGGGCGAAGCTATCAAGAAAACTCGTATAGAACAGAACTTGACCCAAGAACAACTTGGTGAGCGTATTGGAGTGAAAAGAGCGCAAATTTCTCGATTGGAAAGAGGTTACAGCATAACTATTCCAACAATGAGAAGAGTGTTCAAGGCATTGGGTATAGGAACAGCAACTATTGACTTGGGAATTGCAGGAAAAGTTGCACTGTGGTAAATCTTCATTAATAGAGCATTACGCAGAAGCAACTATAAATAACTTTACAAGTTAAATGCAATGAAAATAATCTCTTAAGGGAAGATTTTATTTCCCTTAAGGAAAAATTATTTTCCCTTAAGGAAAAAAATAAAAATCCTTAAGGGAAAATTTTCAATCTCTTTTTTCCCCATTTTACGGGAGTTTCTTCTCTATTGTCCTTTTCTAGAATATTATTTACATATCGAAATCTATATGCCACCAGAATTATGAAAGGACTATGATGTGATTCCCCCTCTCACCAGCCACTTCGCAAAGAAACGGTCGCTTACTAAATAGCCATTGCGCTTTTTACGCAACGCAAATTACGCAATAAAAAACGAGACAGCCAAATGTTTTCAAGTTTTTTAATAATAATTATCTCCTAAAGACAAAAGGGTGATGAAATGCTAGCATACCCAGGCATTAAAATCATAAAAAACTTGCATTTTATTTTGTAATGTGCTAAAATAAATGTAATTTTGCACCTTGAATGGGGTTTTACCTTATTATATTTAAGAAAAGAAACAAAATAATTAGATAAAGACAATGGAATACAACTTCAGAGAAATCGAGAAGAAATGGCACCAGAAATGGGTCGAAAACAAGACCTACAAGGTGACAGAAGATGAAAACAAGAAGAAATTCTATGTGCTCAACATGTTCCCTTATCCATCAGGAGCGGGTTTGCACGTAGGTCACCCACTTGGTTATATCGCTAGCGATATCTATGCCCGCTACAAGCGTTTGAACGGATTCAACGTACTGAACCCTATGGGTTACGATGCTTACGGATTGCCTGCAGAGCAGTATGCTATCCAGACTGGTCAGCACCCAGAGGTTACTACCGTAGCCAACATCAACCGCTACCGCGAGCAGCTCGACAAGATTGGCTTCTGCTTCGATTGGGATCGTGAGGTTCGTACCTGCGACCCTAAGTATTACCATTGGACTCAGTGGGCTTTCCAGAAGATGTTCAACTCATTCTTCTGCAACGGCTGCCAGAAGGCTCAGCCTATCGAAAAGCTCATCAAGCGCTTCGAGGAGAAGGGTTCTGCTGACTTGAACGTGGCTCAGAACGAGCAGATCGACTTCACTGCCGAGGAATGGAACAGCTTCGACGACCTGAAGAAGCAGCAGATTCTGATGAACTACCGCATTGCTTACCTCGGCGAGACCATGGTTAACTGGTGCCCAGGTCTGGGTACTGTGCTTGCCAACGACGAGGTGGTAAACGGCGTAAGTGAGCGTGGCGGTTATCCTGTCATCCAGAAGAAGATGCAGCAGTGGTGTTTGAGAACATCTGCTTACTCTCAGCGATTGCTCGACGGTTTGGAGACCATCCAGTGGAGCGACAGTATCAAGGAAACCCAGAAAAACTGGATTGGCCGTTCTGAGGGTACAGAGGTAGTATTCTCTGTAAAGGACAGCGACGTGAAGTTCACCATCTTCACCACCCGTGCCGATACCATGTTTGGTGTTACCTTCATGGTGCTGGCTCCAGAGAGCGAGTATGTTCAGCAGGTAACTACTGCCGAGCAGAAGGAAGAGGTGGAGAAGTATCTGGACTACGTGAAGAAGCGCACCGAGTTGGACCGTATGGCTAACCACAGCGTAACCGGTGTATTCTCAGGAAGCTACGCCATCAATCCATTCACCGGCGAGGCAATCCCTGTATGGATTTCAGAATATGTATTGGCAGGATATGGTACAGGTGCCATCATGGCAGTGCCAGCTCACGATAGCCGTGACTACGCCTTTGCCAAGCACTTCAACCTGCCTATCATTCCTCTTATCGAGGGTGCTGATGTTTCAGAGGAGAGCTTCGATGCCAAGGAAGGTATCGTAACCAACTCACCTGTAGCAGGCAAGAGCAGCATGGACGGTTTCTCTCTGAACGGACTCACCGTGAAGGAGGCTATCGCAGCTACCAAGAAGTTTGTTACCGAGAAGGGCATCGGTAGAGTAAAGGTAAACTATCGTCTCCGCGACGCCATCTTCTCACGTCAGCGCTACTGGGGTGAGCCATTCCCAGTATATTACAAGGACGGAATGCCACAGATGGTTCCAGAGGATTGCCTGCCACTCGAATTGCCTGAGATTGAGACCTACAAGCCAACAGAAACTGGCGAGCCTCCATTGGGCAGAGCCAAGAAGTGGGCTTGGGATGCTGAGAAGAAAGAGGTGGTTGACAAGAGCCTCGTAGATAACAAGACCGTATTCCCACTGGAGCTCAACACCATGCCAGGTTTCGCAGGTTCTTCTGCTTACTACCTGCGCTACATGGATCCTCACAACAATGAGGCACTCGTAGGCAAGAAGGCTGATGAGTACTGGCAGAACGTGGACCTCTACGTAGGTGGTTGCGAGCATGCTACCGGTCACTTGATTTACTCCCGTTTCTGGAACAAGTTCCTCTTCGACCTCGGCGTAAGCTGCAAGGAAGAGCCATTCCAGAAGCTGGTGAACCAGGGTATGATCCAGGGTCGCTCTAACTTCGTTTACCGCATCAACAGCGATGACCACGACAAGGCTCCTGTATTCGTAAGCCTGAACCTGAAGAAGGATTACGACGTAACTCCTATCCACGTAGATGTAAACATCGTAAGCAACGATGTATTGGATATCGAGGCATTCAAGGCTTGGCGCCCTGAGTATCAGAACGCTGAGTTCATCCTGGAGGATGGCAAGTACATCTGCGGATGGGCTATCGAGAAGATGTCTAAGAGTATGTTCAACGTGGTGAATCCAGATATGATTGTCGAGAAGTATGGTGCCGATACCCTGCGTCTCTACGAAATGTTCCTGGGTCCTGTAGAGGCAAGCAAGCCTTGGGATACCAACGGTATCGACGGTTGCCACCGCTTCCTGAAGAAGTTCTGGGGTCTGTTCTACGAGAACCGTACCGACAACTTCCTTCCAGCAGCCGACGAGGCTGCGAAGCCAGAGAGCCTGAAGAGCGTTCACAAGCTCATCAAGAAGGTAAGTGAGGATATCGAGAAGTTCTCTTACAACACTTCTATCTCAGCCTTCATGATTGCGGTGAACGAACTTGGTCAGCAGAAGTGCCGCAACAAGGAACTCCTCACAGACCTCGTCATCCTCATCGCTCCATTCGCTCCACACATCGCAGAAGAGTTGTGGGCAGCACTTGGCGGGCAGGGCAGCGTTTGCGATGCAGCATGGCCTAAGTATGATGAGCAGTATCTGAAGGAGAACGATATGCAGCTCACCATTTCCTTCAACGGTAAAGCTCGTTTCCAGATGACTTTCCCTGTGGATACTCCTAACGAGGAAATCCAGAAGCAGGTATTGGCAGACGAGAAGAGCCAGAAGTACTTGGAAGGATTCAACGTGTTGAAGGTGATCATCGTACCAAAGAAGATCGTCAACGTGGTGTTGAAAAAGTAATTTATTGATAATATCCAGAAGGTCGTCTCATCTAAAAATGGGCGACCTTCTGCGCTTTAAAAATACGAGGAAAATATTATGCAAATAGCAATCAGTCAAAAAGTTAAGAATGAAATCAAGGACTATTTCTACATTACACTGGGTCTGTTGATTTATACATTTGGATGGACTATCTTCCTGCTTCCATACCAAATCGTAACGGGTGGCGTAACGGGTATTGCAGCCGTAATCTTCTATGGTACGGGAATACCTATCTATTTGTCGTATTTTCTCATCAATGCCGCCCTGCTGCTTGCCGCGCTGAAGATCTTGGGATTCAAGTTCATGGTGAAGACCATCTATGCCATCATCATGCTCTCCGTGTTCCTGGCGCTGGCGCAAGACTGGATGATAGGTGAAAATGGCAAGATGGTGCAGGTGCTGGGAGAGGGACAGGACTTCATGTCGCTCATCATCGGCTGTCTGTTTACAGGCTTGTCGCTCGCCATCGTCTTCCTGCACAATGGAAGTACGGGAGGAACGGATATCATCGCCGCCATCGTGAACAAATACCATAATATCTCGCTGGGACGTGTGCTCATCTTCGTGGACCTCGTCATCGTGGGCAGTTCCTTCTTCGTCTTCAATGCGAAACCGGAATTCACGGCGATAGATGCCATCAGAAAGGTGGTATTCGGTCTCTGTACCATGGTGATTGAGAACCTGGTGCTCGACTATGTGATGAATGCCAAACGAGAGAGTGTACAGTTCATGATCTTCAGCAAGAAGTATCAGGAGATAGCCAACGCCATCGGTACGCAGATGGACCATGGTGTGACGATTCTGGATGGCCACGGCTGGTACACCGGCGACGAGATGAAGGTGCTCTGTATTCTTGCCAAGAAGAACGAGAGCGTCACCATCTTCCGCATCGTCAAGATTATCGACCCGAATGCCTTTGTCAGCCAGAGTGCCGTCATCGGTGTGTATGGCGAGGGATTTGATGAAATGAAAGTGAAAATCAAGGAGAAAGATATTAAGAAAATCAAATAGTGATTATGAAGATAGTATTTGCAACCAATAACCAGCATAAGCTCCAGGAAATCCGCGATATTCTGGGCAGCGACTACGAGGTGGTTTCGCTGAAGGAGATAGGATGCGATGTGGATATTCCTGAAACAGGAAACACGCTGGAGGAGAATGCCTTGCAGAAGGCGCAGTATGTTTACGACCATTATCACCTGAGCTGCTTTGCCGATGATACCGGTCTGGAAGTGGAGGCGCTGGATGGTGCTCCGGGTGTTCACAGTGCCCGCTATGCTGAAGGCACCGACCACGACAGCGAGGCAAACATGGCTAAACTGCTCAGAGAACTAAATGGAAAGGAGAACAGAAAGGCCCGCTTCCGCACCGTGATCTGCTACATCGAGAAGAAGGATGTCTGCCCTTGCGGATGCACCAGCATCAAGAAAATCCATCAGTTTGATGGTATCGTAGAGGGGCATATCGCTACCGAGAAGCACGGCACCGAAGGTTTCGGCTACGACCCGATCTTCGTTCCGGAAGGCTACGACCAGAGTTTCGCCCAGCTGGGTGAGGAAATCAAGAACGGCATCAGCCATAGAGCCAGAGCCGTGGCTAAACTGGCTGAATACTTAAAGAACAAAAATGATTAATACCCTTTCGATATTAATCCCTACATATAATAATGTATGCGTTGAGCTTGTAAAATCCCTGCAAGCTCAAGCATCGTTATTGTATTCATCTTCAGATTCCCTCTCTTCATCCTCTCATTTCGAATATGAAATATTAGTCGCCGATGATGGTTCTACGGATGAAAGAACCATAGAAGGCAACCGTATCATCAACAACCTCCCCCATTGCCGCTACATCGAGAGAAAAGAGAACGTGGGCAGGGCTGCCATCCGCAACTTCCTGGCAAGGGAGGCGAAATATCCCTGGCTACTTTTTATCGACAGCAACATGAACGTGATCAGCCATCAGTATCTTGCCAATTATCTAAAAGAAAAAGAAAGCGATGTGGTCTATGGAGGATATCAGATAAAACGGGATGCTGAAACCAGAGAACGACTGAAATATAACCTACGATACATTTTCGAATCAGCCGGCACGCAGAACGGAAATCATCTCCAGCGACAGACTCATCCCTATGCAGACTTCCACACCTCCAACTTTATCGTGAAGCGAAGCATCCTGCTGAAACACCCATTCGATGAACGGTTTTCCCACTATGGATATGAAGATGTGCTTTGGGGCAAGAATCTAAAAGACAATCAGATACCGATTCTTCACGTGGATAATCCACTGGGTTATGAACACTTTATAGGCAACATGTCGTTTCTCTATAAAACAGAGGAAAGCCTGCGCATCCTCTATCAGTTCAGGAATGAACTGCAGGGCTATTCCAAAATCATCGACTATGCCCACAAGCTGAAAAGATGGCATCTCTATCCACCTTGCCAGTATCTCTTTCCGCTGCTGAGTCTGCCAATAAAAGCCAGGCTCACAGGCAATAAACCCAGTATTTTTATGTTTAATATATATAAGTTATTATATTATATACATTTAGATAGATGAGAAAGAAAATATGGATACTCCTCTCGTTCCTGATTCTTCAGGTTGCCACTTTCCAGAGCAGCGCCGCCATCGGCGACTGGAAAGCCTATATGGCGTACAGCGAAGTGCAGGAAATAGAAGAAGCCGGCAACTGGATATTCGTGCAGGCTTCCAGCAATCTCTATGCTTACAACAGAAACAACCAGAGCATTCAGACCTTCAGCAAGATGGATTTCCTGAACGACTGCGATATCCAGCACATCGCTTACAACAAGACTGCCAAGCGGCTGCTCATCCTCTACAGCAATGCCAACATCGACCTGATGAACACCCAGAACTGGAGCGTGCAGAATCTGCCGGATTACTATGCTGCCACCATCACGGGCGACAAGACCATCAACGATATCTATATGTATGGCAAATTCGCCTATCTGTGCTATGGACTGGGCATCATCAAGCTCAATATGGCGGATGGGGAAATCAGCGATACTTATACACTGGGATTCAAGGTGAACTGGTGCGAAATCAGGGATAACCAGATCTATGCCTACAGCAAGGAGGAAGGTACCTATCGCGCTGCCCTCTCTGACAACCTGCTCGACAGAAACCGATGGAGCAAGGTGGGGGCTTATACCGCTCCCCAAAAAGAGGACAAGAGCGAACTGATGAAGCTGGTAAGCAGCTTGCTGCCAGGAGGACCGAAGTATAATCATTTCTGGTATATGAAGTTTATCCACAACCAGCTCTATACCTGCGGCGGCGCCTTTCTTTCGGGAATTTCTCTTGATACCCGTCCCGGTACCATCCAGGTATTGAACCGGGATAACTGGACCATCTATCAGGATGACATCAGGAATACGACGGGTTATCAGTATCAGGATATCAACTGTGTAGAACCGGATATCCACGATCCGAACCACGTGTTTGCTTCGGGCAGAACCGGACTCTATGAGTTTACAGACGGCAAACTGACACATTATTATAATAAGGACAACAGTATCCTGGAAGCTGCCGTGGATAGAGGAACGGTGCTGGACAACAACTATGTGCTGGTGCATAGTCTGCTATCGGATGAAAGCGGAAAGCTGTGGATTCTCAACAGTCAGGCTACCCACCGCTCCATCATCGAGATGAAAGATAACCAGTTGATAGCCCACGACCAGAAGACATTGAATGCGAACGGCTACAGTCTTTCGGCGATGACGGGTCTGATGAAGGACAGGCAGGGCAGGCTGTGGTTTGTGAATGACAATCATGAAACTCCAGCCATCGTCTGCTATCAGCCGGAAACTGATGAGGTGAAGATGTTCAGCAAGCCCTTCACCAACCAGGATGGTGCGGAAATTAATCTCTATTATATCAGATGCATCAAGGAAGACCTGGAGCATAATCTGTGGATAGGAACCGACCAGGGACCTTTCTACATCACTCCGCATATCCTGGATGATACGCAGTCAACGCTTACCCAGGTGAAAGTGCCGAGAAACGACGGTACCAATTATGCCGACTATCTGCTGGGCGGTGTGGATATTACCTGCATGGCAGTGGATCAGGCAAACAGAAAATGGTTTGGTACCAGCAACAACGGTGTCTATCTCATCAGCGCCGACAATATGGAGCAGATTCATCACTTCACGACAACCAACAGTAAGCTGCTGTCGAACAACATCGAATCGCTCGCCATCAACGATGCTACCGGTGAGGTGTTTATCGGAACCAACAAGGGTCTCTGCTCCTATATGAGCGATGCTACCGCCACCAACGAAGAGATGACCCAAGACAATGTATGGGCTTATCCGAACCCGGTAAAGCCAGACTATACAGGACTCATCACCATCACCGGTCTGTCGCTGGATGCGGATGTGAAGATAGTCAGTACCAGCGGAACCCTGGTGAACCAGGGCAGAAGCAACGGCGGCACCTATACCTGGAACGGCTACGACCTGAAAGGCAGAAGAGTGGCTAGCGGAATCTATATGGTGGAAACCGCTACCAGCAACGGAGAGAAGGGTACCGTCTGCAAAATTGCCATCATCAGATAAAAGAGACAGCATCTTCTATCAGAAATTCTATCTTCTATCAGAAATATCAAGAGAGCAAGCAATGAAACTAAGTATCATCATCCCCATATATCGTGCCGAAGATACGCTCGAAAGATGCATCGGGAGTATCCTGCAGCAATCATTCACCAGCTACGAGCTGATTCTCGTAGATGATGGATCGCCTGATGCATGCCCTCTGCTCTGCGATGAATATGCCGGGAAAGATAGTCGTATCCACGTTATCCACAAGGAAAACGGAGGTTTAAGCGATGCCAGAAATGTGGGGATAAAGATGGCTAAAGGATTGTATATCACCTTTATAGACAGTGATGATGCGATTGGGGAAAACTCGCTTCAACAGCTGATGGAAGAACTTTATCAACATCCCGATGTGGATATTCTGGAATATCCCATCATGGAGAGAATCGGTCATCCCCATCGGGAAAAGCTCCTCTCCTTCGCTCCGAAAACCTATCAGAATGCCATCGAATACTGGTTGGCGGAAAAGGGCTATCATCATACCTATGCCTGCAACAAGATATTCAGGCGTTCGCTGTTTCAGAACATCGAATTTCCGAAAGGAAAAAGCTTCGAGGATGTGTGGACGATTCCGAAACTGATAGGGCTGACGGAGACTGAGATTAATCCGGATAGAGCGGTGGTTCCTCCTCCGCCATTGAAAATAAGGGTGACGGATGTAGGGAAGTATCTCTATTACTGGAATCCTCACGGCATTACATCGCAGGCAAAATATCCCGATCTGCTTCAGCTGTATCTGGGACAGAGGCAGGCTTTGATGAAGCTGAAAATAGCGGGTAAAGAAAAGATGAAGCTACAAATGGGAGCAACAGAAGAAACCAAGCTACAAATGGAAGCAATAGAAGAAATCCTGCAGAAATATCAGTCTTCATTAGAAGATTTCCTGACGCAGCATCTCAATGTCCTGCTCGATCTCTACGATTTATCAGGAAGATATGAACCGGATCCTCCCCTTATCCACGCCGTGAAATGGCTGGAAGGAAAGACGGGGATTCATTCATTCAAACTCAAACTATTCAATATTTTAGGTTATCATTCATTATGCAAAATCAATCATCTCATACACAGAATATACAGGCACCCTTAGTAAGTTTCATCATCACCACTTACAATATGCCTACGGAATATCTGGAGGAATGCCTCAAAAGCATCCTCCAGCTCTCACTCAATGCCAAGGAAAGAGAAATCATCCTCGTGGATGATGGAAGCGATATCTGTGCGATTAACGGACTCACGGAATATCTGCAGGATATCATCTATCTGCGTCAGCCTAACCGGGGAGCCAGCGTGGCTAGAAATTATGGTATGATGATAGCCAAGGGCAGATTCATCCAGTTTGTGGATGGCGACGACTATCTGGTACAGACCGCCTACGAACATTGTCTAGACATCGTAAGATATCATCAGCCAGACATCGTGACTTTCAACTATGTAAAAAACAGGCAGACGGATACTCCTCCTTATGAATTGCCGACTCCGATATCGGGCACAGCCTATATGAGCAATCATAACCTGCATGGTTCTGCCTGCTCCTATATTTTCCGCAGCAGCATCAGAGGAACCCTGCAGTTTACGCCGGGCATCGTATATGGAGAAGATGAGGAGTTTACCTCTCAGCTTTTCCTGCGTGCCGAAAGAATCTTCAAGATGGAGACTGAGGCTTATTACTATCGTGAGAACCCGAACTCCGTAACCCATCAGATGGATCATGAGAAGATTAGCCAGAAAATGGATAACAGCCTGGAGGTAATCCTGCATCTGCAGAAACTGCTGGATAAGATTCCGGTGGCAGAAAGACAGGCGCTGAGTCGCCGCATCGCCCAACTCTCGATGGATTATCTGGTGAACAATATCCGACTGAAACATTCGCTGATAGCCCTGAACCACGCCATCAAGAAGTTGAGAAAGCATGGACTCTATCCACTTCCAGACAAGGAATACACCAAGAAATATACCATGTTCAGAAAGATGATAGGTACATACGTAGGAAGAATGGCGCTCCTCTTTTTCATCAAGAAATAAATGAAAAGGAGGAAGATTTTATCAGATAAATAAAGATTATATCAGGAAGATGAAGATTCTATTAATGGGAGAATACAGTAACGTACATGCCACACTTGCCGAGGGACTCCGCAAGCTGGGGCATGAGGTTACCGTGCTCTCCAACGGCGACTTCTGGAAGAATTATCCACGAGATATCAACATGGTGAGAAAGCCTGGAAAACTGGGTGGAATCCTATATTTGATAAAGTTATACACAATTGTGCATAAGTTAAGGGGATACGACATCGTCCAGCTCATCAACCCGATGTTTCTGGAGTTGAAGGCTGAGCGTATCTTCCCGATTTACCGGTATTTGAGAAAGCACAACAGGAAGGTGGTGCTGGCTGCATTCGGTATGGATTACTATTGGGTAAGCGTCTGCTGCCAGGATAAGCCATTGAGATACAGCGATTTCAACATAGGAGATGATTTACGCACCAATGCCGATGCCCTGAAAGAAAGAAAAGACTGGCTGGGAACCGTCAAGGAAAGACTCAACCGGATGATTGCTGAGGATTGCGACGGCATCATAGCGGGACTTTATGAATACTGGGTATGTTATCAACCGCATTTTCCACAGAAAACCACGTTTATCCCCTATCCTATCCATACTTATTCACAATCCCATCAGGATAGGGATAAAAGGGCAGCTTCTGTAGAGACATCTTCTGTAGATATTCCCAGAAGACCTTCCCAAAAGTTGAAGTTATTCATAGGTATCAACAAAACCAGAAGTGAGTATAAGGGTACGGACATCATGCTGAAGGCTGCCCAGGCAATCGCCGAGAAATATCCGGAAAAGGTAGAACTGCGTATCGCCCAAAACGTGCCTTTTGCGGAATATGTAAAGATGATGAACGGCAGCGATGCCATCCTCGACCAGCTCTACAGTTATACTCCATCGATGAATCCGCTGGAGGCAATGGCAAGGGGCATCATCTGCATAGGTGGTGGAGAACCGGAAAACTACGAGATTATCCACGAGGAGCATCTCCGTCCCATCATCAATGTGCAGCCCAACTATGAGAGCGTATATCAAGAGTTGGAGCACCTGGTGCTTCACCCGGAACTGATACCGCAGCTTAAGCAACAGAGCCTCGAATACATCAGCAAGCATCATGAATACATAAAGGTAGCTAAACAATATGAAGAATACTACAAGAGCCTGTTAGCCTAGGCTCTTGTCATAAAAAGACGTCGCCTACAGAATATTGGAACGAAGGATATCATTTAAGGAAGTTTTTGAAAAAAGCCTTGCTATTCCCAATTATTTCCACTATCTTTGCAATCGAATAAGTTGCACTCTATAAAACGAAGAAGATATGGATTACAAGAGATTACCATACGGCGTTGCCGATTATACATGGATTAAGAGTCAGAACAGATACTGGGCTGATAAGACGATGTATATTCCAAAAATGGAGGAAGCAGGAGACTTTCTCTATCTCATCCGCCCACGCCGTTTTGGCAAGAGTGTCTTCCTCACGATGCTTCAAGCCTACTACGACATTGAGAAGAAAGACTCGTTCCATACCACATTCAAGGATACTTGGATTGAGTCGCATCCAACCGAAGGACTTGGCAAATACCAAGTCTTATACTTCGATTTTTCCAGAGCAGCGGCTGGTCCTGGTACTTTGGAAGAAAACTTCAATTTATATTGCAACAGCGTACTCGATGGTTTCATCAAAAAGTATGCAGCCTATTATGATGAAGATTTCAACATGGAGGAATACCTTGGCTTTTCCGGTGCCTCCTATAAGCTAAATGCACTGAATATTTATTCCAAGAGAAAAGGTACGCAACTTTACCTCATCATCGATGAGTACGACAATTTCACCAACAACATCCTGAGCGAGGAAGGAGAAGCTGTGTATCACGCCTTGACTCATGCACAAGGTTTCTACCGTGACTTCTTCAAGCTATTCAAGGGAATGTTCCAGCGCATCATGATGATGGGAGTTAGTCCTGTCACCGTGAACGACCTCAACAGTGGCTATAACATCGGCACCAATCTCTCCATGGACCCCATGTTCAATATGATGCTGGGATTCAGCGAGAACGAGGTGCGGGAAATGATAGAATACTACAGAGAAGTAGGACTCATCAAGGTTCCGACCGACCAGCTGATTACCGACATGAAGCCTTGGTATGACAACTATTGTTTCGCAAAGGACAGCCTGGTCACAGATCCAAAGATGTTCAATTCGGATATGGTTATCTATTATCTCCGCCATTTCATCCGTTTTGGCAAAGCTCCGGAAGAGATGGTAGACCCAAACACCATGACCGACTATGCCAAGATGAAGAAGATCATCTTCCTGGACAAGCTGCAAGGCGACCGCAAGAGCGTGCTGAAAGAAATCATCAACCAAGGTTACATCTGGGCAGAACTGAGAGAAAGTTTTCCTGCTGAAGACTTGGTTGACCCAGACCTGTTCCCCAGCCTGCTCTACTATTACGGCATGCTGACCATCATTGGAAAGCGTGGCAGAAGAGTAAAGTTGGGAATCCCTAACGAGAATGTACGCCGCCAATATTACGGCTATGTGTTGGATGAATACAACAAGGATACTAAAATCAATAATAATCATCTTGCCGACCGATACGATGTAATGGCTCTGGATGGTAACATCAAGCCAGCCATCGAATACATTGCCGAGGGTTATAAGAACTGCACGAGCATCCACTCCAGCATTCAGGCAGAGCGCAACCTGCAAGGGTTCATCGCCGCTTATCTCAACCATAGTGGTTATTACTACATCATCCAGGAAATGGAGTTGAACGGCGGCTATTGTGACTTGACGATGATTCCTGATCTCACCCGTTTCCCAGAGGTTGCCCATGCCTATCTCCTGGAGTTGAAGTATCTGAAATCAGGTGATACCGATAAAGAAGGCATGAAGGCTTTAGAAGAAGCAAAGGCGCAATTAGACCAATATACTCAAGACACAAGATTGCCAAAGCTGATGAGCGGCAAGCCTATACACAAGATTGCTATTATATATAAAGATAACGATCTTTGGAGAGTAGAGGAATGGCGCTGAAGAGGATAAGCCCTAATGATCTTTTATATTCAGCGACATTGAATCTCCGTTCAGCGACGTTGAATGTGCATTCAACGACGCTGAATGTATGTTCAACGTCGCCGAACGGAGATTTTCTTTAATAGTATCAGCATTTACCATAAAGGATATTCCTATTTTCCTTTAATGGTGTTTTTATTTTCCCTTAATAGTATGCCTATTTTCCCTTATGGGATTGAGCCGTCATTAAACTAGTTTTGCCACTATTTAATTCATCAAAATAGAAACGACAAGGCTTATGAAAAGACTATACTTGCAAAAATCCCTCATTGAGGGATTATTTGTATCTTTGCTGCAGTTTTTAATGATATTCATTTAAAAGAGCAAGATAAGTCTTACGCTGACGGCTCAATCTAAAAGATGTTAAACAATAATAATTTAAAGGAGTTTATCTTCTAAGCATCTTTATTTTTTCGTATCTTTGCGAAAAGTTTCGTTACGAAAAAATTCGATTATGGAAAATCCGTTTAAAATTGGCTCATTGGTTGATACCCCATACTTTACAGACAGAGTGAAAGAACTGGACTACATCGTACAGTTTCTCAAGAGCGAGAACCACCTTGTTCTTATGTCACCACGACGTTTTGGCAAATCAAGTCTCGTAAAAAAGGCTGTTGTCCAAACCCAACGACCATACCTATGGCTCAATATGCAAGCCGTGCTCAGCAAAGAAGATTTTGCGGCAAAGCTTCTGAAGGAACTGCTCAATCAATTCAAACTGGAAAAGATGAAGCACTATCTTCGTAACTTCCGCATCATTCCTTCTATCAACATGAACCCAATGACAGACGAGCTATCGGTTTCATTCCAACCATCAACCGACAGTGGAACAACAGCAATAGAAGATGTTTTAAATACAATTCAGAAGGTTTCTACACCTCAAAACAAACTGATTGTTGTCTTTGACGAGTTTCAAAGCATCCTGGAAATCGATAAAAACATGGACAAGCAGCTCCGTTCCATCATGCAGGAACAGACAGGCATCAATTACATCTTTCTGGGCAGCCAGGAATCGATGATGACAGATATCTTTGAACGTGTGAAGTCTCCGTTCTATCATTTTGGAATGCTGATGAGACTCAACAAGATTCCATACGAAGATTTCAAATCATATATTACAGACAGATTAGGAGATGTAGCAGAGCAGCCTACTCAAATTGCAGACGAGATACTGGCCTTTACAAGTTGCCATCCATACTACACGCAACAGCTTTCATTCGCAGTTTGGAACAATCTGGTAGCTGGTAAAAACGAGGATGTACTCCAACTCGCCGTAGAAGATATCATAACGACCCATGATTTAGACTACGAACGTTTATGGTTGAATTTCAATAAGACAGACAAATATGTAATGGTCAGTATCTGCGAGGGCAACAATCCTGCACAAGACAGGAACCAACCTACCAGCACGATGACCAGTGCCCTATTGCGTTTAAGCAAGAAAGGCTACATCATCCGAAGTGACAGATATGAAATAGAAGACCCATTCTTCAGGAAATGGATATATAATCCGCAAAACGAAATGTTCGCGCATTTTCAAACGAAGCGCATCATTTTCAAAAACGAAACGCAACTTTTCAAAGTTATCCCCATACCCCAAAAATCTCAAAAAAATCGACCGGCTTCGCCGGAATTTTATACATTTGAAGGCAGTTAGAACACCATCCTAACTGCCTTCTTTCGTTTTGTCGCTTCGCTCCACGCTTTGACGCTTTCGCTTACGCCACCTCGCTAATCGCCTTAAACGCACTGACGCTTTGCGCCCAGACGATTTGACCGCGGAAGGCCAGACGCGAGCCGACATTCGCATGCGCACTCGAGGCATCGTAATCCGCACTCGCACTCACGACACCGCCACTCGCACTCGCGTGGTGGTACCCACGATAAACCACACGGCTTGCAGCTGTGCTTATCCAATACACATCACTATAATATGTACTTGATGAACCGCTCACATTACCCACTGGTACCACATCCATGTATTTGCCATGATATACGGCTGTTACCCAGCTTCCGCTGTTAGTCGTACCCTTGACCATTCTTGTGCTTCCATCTGGCATCCATATACGCCACTTGCCAACATTACCACTGTCATTTGGCAAGTCAACATTATCCATCATGTCGTACTTGTTGCCAAATATGTCTTCATAACCCAGGCAGCAAGTATTATTCACTTGTTTGACATCTATAGAGCCATATTCGCCATTTACCTTGTACCAAGCATATTGGTTCACCAAGTCATCAATGAGTGAATTTGTAACATTCTCGTTGATGGCCTTTGCTGCCTTGTAACCGATGGTGTCTGTCATACCGTATGCCATTGTTCCGCCTGTTGTTCGCATGTTTGTGTGCTGACCAGCACCGCATTGATCTTGGGCATCTCTACGACCATACTTTGCAAAAAATAGGTTGGCAATGTCGCTGTGCATACTTGCGTCTATCTGTTGCATACCTCTTTGAACGCTGTAATAGTGGAAATCGCCCCACGTCATATTTGACGTAGTACTACCACCTGTCACAACAGCACGAAGTTTGTCACCTACAACTGAGCTGCCTACAGTTGCGCACAAATATTCATCCTCATTGACCCAATCAGGTTCCATGTCTTCAATCTTATCGCTATTACTCAATACCACCTTGTCGAACTCAGCAGTCAGCAATATGGTGAAGTTGAGATATGTCGCTCCAGAAGGAATGTCGGAAATCAAATACATTCCAGCCTCAAACTTGTTGCTGAGCGTTGGCACAACAATAGTCTTAACCACCTTCCCCGAATCATTGGTGAATATACTACCCACAAGGTTGGTACTAGGAACGGAAGGGAAACGAACACGCTTGTACCCCGATACTGGCACACGACAAACAGCATAGCTACTATCGGCTGTATATGAGTTTTGCAAGGTGTCCTTGCCACTCATTACCTTATATCCTTTTCTGTAGTTGTTACTGCTTTGTATCTCGCCAAGCAAAATGACCTTTGCTTTTGGCACTGATGGCATGGCAAGATTGCTGCTATAACAGCTGTAGTGCTTGTTGTTCAGGTAATCATTGACTCCCTTTATCCATCGGTGTGGCTCGTACATCATAATATCACCTTCTGAGCCATTCAACTTAGCTGCTGTGCAATTTACCACGGCTTCCGCATCCGCATAATAGTTGGAATTTTCATCATGCAACGGATAGATGGTGACAACGCCGTCAAGGTTGTTTGCTGTCGTATCAATGCCTGCAATTTTGACAGAACGTGTCGTTGGCTTTTTTGTTACCTTGACAAGGACACGATGGCGTTTCTTCAAAAGTGCTGTAATGTGACCGCTTGGAACATAGTCATTGCCGTACTTGTAGCCAGTCTTATTGTCAAGGTTGGACACGTTGGCATCATCTGCCACGCTGTCATCAAACTCTATCATGGTGTACTCAGGTTGAATGATATTCAGCTCAGGGAAATGTTCCTGCCACTTCCTGTATTCCTCATCGGCAATGTATGTGGTGAGGCGATATGTACCGACCAATCGGCATGAATCAACATTGCCACCGTTCTCATCCACGCCACCCATTGAAAGCATATTTTTCAGCAAGGTTCCGTCACCTTCCATGTCTATGCCTGTGACACGTAGATATTTCACGTTGCTGCATCTGTTGTAAAGCGTCTGCCAATTTATCAATGGACAATTATCCACCACAAGGCGTGTGACATTTGACGTGCCTTCGAGTGTGAGGCTGCTGTTTGTGAGCTTGCCAAGATAGCGAAGTTCCAAGGTTTGCAGCGTTGAAGGTAATACTACGGTCTTCAATGGTGAACCTTGTGCGAAGCTTACGCCTGTCAAGGCACTCTTGCCAGCACGGAATGTTTCCAACTTGGTGTTTGCGCTCAGGTCAATACCTGTAAAACTTGAAGACTTCAATCCAGTCATATTGAGTGAGCGAAGGTTCCTGCATCCGTTTACAAGCAATGCGTTGAGCGTTGTCTGAGTGGCAGAGCAACTGACATCAAGTGTGCGAAGTGCCGAACAGTTGTTGAGATTGAGCGTCTGCAATATGGCATGGCTGACATCCGTGAGGTCAAGCCCCAAGATACGACTTGCGCCATAGACATATTGAGGATCATTCACAATCAAGTCCGTGTCAAGTGTAAGTTGAACTGTGCTGCCAGTATTCTCTGCCAGTATTGCGCTCTGGTGTGGTGTGCCACTCGTATAGCCGTATCCGAAATAATAACGTTCGCTGGATGTTATCTTTATCTTTCGGTTGTCGCTTCCGAACTTGTAGCCAAAGTAAGCTGCAAAGCTGTCCTTTCTGTATGTACCACACACATATTTACTATCCAACAGCGCAAAGCGGTTTTGGATGGTGAAAGTACGGTGTGCGTATCGGCTTCCCTGCAAGGCATAGAGGTAATCATAATAGTTGGTACCATCTGCTGTTGTCACGCCTTCCGTCAAAGGAGTGATATACTTGTATATGCCATCCTTATTGTATATGCGTTCACACCAGTTGCCCATCTGCTCCACATTGAACACGTTCAGCACATATTCGAGGCTCATGTTTGAGCGAATCTTGTCAGCCACTTCTCTCAGTTTGTCGGGGCATCCCCTCACAAGCTCCCAAAGTACGCTGTCATGTCCAGCGAAGGCATAGGAGCCAATGCTTTCATCCATTGTTTCCCATGTAATCGTATAGTCATATTTCAGGACGGAATCGTTGCGCTCACCAAAGATGGTGTCCATGTCGTATGGAATGAACTGCCAATGTATGCCGTCCCATGTCACAAGCATCATATTCTTGGCACGGTTATCCACTGCCATGAAATAGTCTGTTATTATATACCAGGCAAACGGGCTGTCGTTGTCGAAGTAATCTTGGTATTCCGCATAAAACTTGGTTGGATTCCCCTTGCATGACAGAATCCAAGACCAAAGACGTTTTACCGCTGCCTTGTCATCCTCGTTAGCGGTCGCCCAGGTATCATCTGCCTTAAATCGGAACTCCAAAGCATTGGCGAACGTTCCCATATCAGCCGTACCGAAAAGACAAAGTGCCTCAGAGTTATTCAGAAACTCCAGACAGATACATTTGTTTCGCTGTCCGCCCAAAGTAGCCTCATCGTTGAATCCCTCGATCCCCTCAAAGCCATAGATGGCCGCACTTCCACTTTTCTCGTTGTTGAAGTTATATTTGCCAAGATAGATGTTTTCACCAGTATTGTCATTATCATAGAACAAATCTATTGGGAAACCATCCACACCGATACGGACATCATAGTTGCCAGTATATGCCTTTTGCGGTGGTGTGAGCCATCCGCAACGCTTCCAGATGTCATTGACGATTCTCACAGCTCCAGTGTTGTGGGTTGAAGAGGAATCCGAGAAATCTGCCTTCAAGCAGAAAATATTGATCGGACGTGCGCCTGGCTTGAATGAGTACATACAATCTGGAACTTCCGCGCCATTGACATACAGTTTTGTACCATACTTGCTGGAACGACCGAAATATAAGCGGTAGTTCTTTCTTGGGTATGTGGTTGAGGAAGTTCCTTGTATGCGCAATCCGCACTGATAGATGATGAAGTCGTACTCCTTGCCATAGGCAGAATAAAAGTAAATGTCAACAGGAACCTCAAACTTCTTGTTGTTTGTCTGATTGACCAAATTTACATCACCCACGATGCGCATCACGCTCTTGCCCTTGGCTCTAAGTTTGTCCATATCGACATCAGTACCCTCATCATTCATCACCTGATTGTTCTCGAACAACACCACCATTTCATCCGTTGTCGGACGGTCAACCATATAGTTGGCAAGTTCCTCATCATCGCCAAGCGCACGGTTATAGACACGGATGTTTCTCAGTTCAACGTCTGCGCTGTCGCTTCCTACCTTTATGTTGACAGGTGACGATTGCAAAAGGCTGTCTGTGTTGGCGTACTGCTTTGCACCACAAAGGATGCCGTTCACATAGAGTTCCATCAAACGGTTGCCTAACTTCTCTTGCACCACAAAGGCTATTTTTAGATTCAACCCACTCGCAAAAAGTGTATTGACCTCCGAACCTGCCCCAGTTCTCATTATTGCCTCTTGCGTTGTCAGCTTAAAACCGACATTGCCATTCATACAATCAATGACAACACCGTTTCTGTCTGTCACATTAGAGCACATCAGTTCCATTTCATAAGTGGCTCCATTGGTCGTGGCATCGCTCTTGAATGGGGCATAACCAATTTCGATGTTTGCGCCGTTGGTCAACTTTAATGCGTCCCCCGTCCATCCGTTACTTTTCCAGTCGAACCCTTTGAACGTGGTTTTGATGCCGTTATAACTCCATTCAGACGGTGTGCTTTCGCTGTTGCTACGACCAGAGGCTGTGAGCTTCAACTGCAAGCCTGATGTTGTCTCGTTTATGTCAATGCCACTTTCCTTCACGTCAATGTAAAACTTGTATTCTGTGACACCACATTTGAACTTCATTGGCACAGTTCCCTTTTCGAGGAATCGGTTTGTATATATTTGTGTGGTTCTTGGCACGTTCACGTTCTGTGTCTTGATGTCGTTGCGATAAACGCTCACGTCCGCTGGTGTCGTTGAAGGATCGTAGGCGACAAACTCAAACTTCACTTGCTCATATTGCCCTATCTCCAATGATGGTGTCAAGTGATTCGTTGTAAAAATACTACCGTCCGAGTGTGTCATCATTGTTCCAATAAATGGTGTGTTGCTTCCAGTTTTCAGAATGTCAATGTAGATACTGTCACTCTTTAAGGTAAGGTCTGCACTTGCCTCCATTTCCGCTACCATCTGTATGGTATGTCTTCCAACGCTGTATGCGGTCATGGACAATGAGAAACTGCTGTTGGTTGTTCCGCTGCGTGTTATGGTGTGGGCATTCTGTTGCTTGCCGTCCACATAGAGTGTTACAACCTTAGTACCCGAACCGCTTACGGCGTATGGGATGCTGATAGTTTCGTTCGTGCCATAGCCACCTTTGGCTATCGCCTCCGCAAGATTGAAGCTGCTTGTGAGCGTAAGAGTAACAACCTTTACACTCACATAGCTCTGTTTGGTCTGTTTCTTTCCTGTTGTAGGGTCAGTGGTGGACGCTTTCACATAGATGTCCGTAGTGCCGACCTGCAAATATTTGGAAAGGTCAAGCGTATAGCTACCCTTGCTCACATCCTCGATGGTGTCATGGTACATGGTGATTGAACCACGTTTCATTTCAATCTCAATGGTTGCTTTCTGGCCTGTTGACGTACCCTTCTCATCACCGCTGCTATATTGGTGGTCGTAAGAGTATGTGAGTTGCGCACTGCCACCTTCCTTGATGACACTGTTGTTGACGGATGTGCCCAATACAATCTTTGTGGTGGAAGTTTCACCACCACCGCCACCTTTTCCTGCTGGTATGTCCAAGCCCACGACTTCCGCACCACTCTTGTTGGTTAAGGTAAGATGTACCGTGCTTTCATCCTCACTAAGTTCAGCATTGCCACCAAAGATGGTGTTTGCCTCCACCTCATTGAGCTTCGCCGTCACTGCTGAGTTCTGCACAGGGTTCGTGCTATTTGCGTCAAGACTTTCATCAACCTCAGTTTCCTTGAAGGTCACATTCACGTTGCCAGTGGAATCAGGTGTTTGCTTCGTGCCATTTACCGTTATACTCTTGACAGTCCCTGCACCGCCGAAATCTTCCCAACTTGAAATTGATTCCCAGCTTGAAAGATTTGTGCCAATGAATTGCTTGGTCTCCCACTTGCCTTGTGATACCTCATAAGTTATGCAACGTCCCTTGGCACGCTGCTTTTCCTCCACTGCTTTGATGGCAGTGGCAAGCGTATAGTAACCGTTTTCAAGCGGAACTTGCTCAGTCACATTGTACGTGTTACCGCCACCGCTGCCACTGATTTCAATAAGGTCATTTTCTTCATCGCTCCAAACATAGAGAACATCACCACAAAGATAAACCTTGTTTTTCTGTATGCTTGAAACATCCTCACCACGGTACAATTCCGCATTGGGAACACCTTCAACAGCCCAGTTGCCGTAATACTTGCCACCCACATAATAGGCAAATTGCTTTTGGCTCTGCACATAGACGATTACACCGCCCTTGGCAATGGATGATTGAAGTTGTATTGTGGCAGATTCCACCATATAGGAAAAACGTGCCGTTGCACCATTGAAAGCAGCCTTGGCTACATTCTCGTATTTAGCCACAACCTCAGATGCAGCAGCCACAGCACTATTTGCTTCTTCCGCTGCATCAGAAGCTGCTGACGCGGCTGCATTGGCTGCACTTGCAGCAGAATTTGCGACCAGTGTGACAGAATACACGGTTTGCGCTGCTTCCGTTGCTCGATTTGCTGCACTTACTGCATTTGCCACAGCATCCTCCGCTGGTTTGGTCAGCAGCTTTATTGGCGCACTCACTACTTCCTCACCTCGTAAGGCTGGAAGGCTCATAATACCGTCCAAGGTATCTACTTGCTCCAGTTCATCTACACCTTGCGATTCAGCTTTCATCGCATTGAGTAGTTCTTGCTTCTCTTCGTTTGTCAATGCCATAGTTATTCGTTTTTATCCGTTTGACAATTTAGTTGCTCATTCAAAGCGTCTATGATACTTGGAAAACAATAGTGTTCCACAAGTTCTTTTATGAGATTGACTTCATCATCGGAAAATTCCGTTGCACCATTGCTCTCATATATTTTGAAAGCCAAATGATGTGCTTTTATTCCCATGGAACGAGTGTAAACCAAATTTGCAATGGTTTCACGAGCGTCACCTGTTTGCTTTCTTTTTTTACTAATCCCTACAGGAATAGTGAAATTTTGAAAATCTATTTTTGCCATATCTTGTTTTTTAACGGTTTATGTCTAATACTTGACCATAATAGGAGCCACTAACATAAGTAAGGGCTATGCTTACACTGTCACCTTTTCCTAAGCAAAGTTGGTCTGTGTTTCTGTTATCATCACGCCAATGTCCTCCATCATGGTTTAGCAAATCGCCATCACCATTTATTTTAACATAAACATTGTTAGAACTCTTTGAGCTATTTATGATTTTAACAGGGACACAAAAGGTTTTACTTTCTTCTATTCCAAGCTGCAATCGTATTTCATCCAATTTTGGCAAGGAAACCCATGTGTTACCAGAAGAATTATTAAAAGCGGTCAATGTCGTACCATGGTCGAGTGTTATGATGTAAGCTGTACCTGCTTTTGTTGTATTGATAATTCTACCAATTTCTAAGAATCCTCCATCACATACAATAGCTCCTTTTGTATAAAGTGCAACATCACGACTCAAGACATTATCACTTATTATTTTCACTGCTGGCAAATAACAGTCACCAGGATCAGGATTCATCTGCCGATAAAAATAACCAGCACAATTGCACCAGGAAGTTGATTCTGTCTGTTGTGGGTCTGCACCATTGCCAATAGCAACCTTTATGTTAGCCACATCACCTGGCTTGAATACTCCTACTTGTGATTGTAACTTAATCAGTCCTGGTCTAATTGCCGCTAAATCTTGTTTATAACTATTATCTGTCCATTTTGCTGGGTCGCCATAATACAAGCCTTGGTTGTCTATCAGGAAATATCCTATTTTGCCTTCATAAGCCTCAATTTTACCTTTTATCTTGGCATTTTGTGCCTCAATGCTACCATCCTCCAATATTTTGAAATTTTCGTTGGCAGTCACAAGTCCTTCCAGCTTGATGTTGTCGGCACAGATATGCACACCGCTTTCCAAATTTCCATTTTCATCTTTTGTGACGAATGCGGAAATGTCTGCCTGTTTGACAATGTTCTTGTCTTCATCTACCGCTGTGGCAAACATACCTGCAAAAGCCTCGATGCTGACATAATTGCCAATTTTCTCATTCAATCCCATCATGTCAGAATTGTACTGTTGCAACCATTCTGCATAGTCTGTAGCTGTCACAAGTCCAGCTTGGTTTTTCAGACTTCCATCCTCATTGAATCTTTGGCTGATAAGTTCATTGTACTTTGCTGTTGTTATAATGTCGCTTTCTGCCAACACATTGCCGTCCTTGTCAAAATTTTGGGCTGCAATCCTTACAAGTTTTTCGCTTTGTTCAAAAAGTGTTTTATACTTGTATGCCAATGATTCCACACGGTCAGTTGAGAGAATGAGCATATACAGATAGATGTCGCCTGTGAAGCTCAGTTTGAAATCACCAGTACCGTTCCAAAGGCCATTGCAAGAATATTGCTTGTAGCCATCAGTTTCAGCAATTTTCTCTTCAACGTGCATAGAGTTGAAATTTTCAAAGCCAGTTTTATCAACATTCTCAAACTCCACGGTCAGTGTGCCAGCCTTGGCACATCGGTAGAAGAACGTGAGGAAAACAGGAATGGCCTCTTTGGTTCCGTCTTCTCTTGTGGTCATTGGTGGAATGCTCTGCAAGTTGGTGTTCTTTTGGCTGATGTACTTGTTTCTGATGCGTACAACAGTTCTGCCCATGTCCTTGCAGACACTTGCGCTGTTGCCACGTTTCGACAAAGCCTTTCCGTTAGTCCATATCCAACGATTGCCAGCGATGAAGAAAACAGTTTCATTCTCTGTTGCCCATTTGTCCATGCCATCAGAAAATGATGGATTGTTCAAGTAGCCTCGATCACTTGCAAAGTCCTGTCTCAGTCCTTCAACAGCGGATTCAATCTTTCCTTCCGTTATCTCAAACTTGGTCTTGATGTCTTCACCAGTCACCAAGAGGAACGTGCCACGCAAGTAGGCATTATCGGAATATAGACCGTTTCCATGTGGTTGATTGTTGGAAGGAAACCAATCATCCTTGATTCCGTCAAGATTGCCAAGTCTTGCACGCAAGGCATTGGTGAAGCTCTTGCCGTTCACACCATCCATGACATCAATCCTGGGCTGTCCGTCTTCTGTGGCTGATATGAGTATGAGGTTTTGGCGATTGCCATTTGTGGTGTTGCCCATCAATACACATTCATCGCCTTCTGCTGGTTCCGTCTTGTCAAACTCTTCCTTGGCTACGAGAATGCCGCCATCGCTCATACCTGCCACCTCCACCCAGTAGCTTTTCAGGTTTGCACCTGTGAAGGTCTGGCATCGCATCAAGTCATGTGCTACAAAGGTGTTCTCTTGCTCGAAGTGAATAAGGAAATAGCCATCTTGCTCTTCAACGCTCTTTACCTTGCCATTGGCTGCACTTACGCAAATCTGACCACCGACACTTCTGACCTTATTTATCAAAAGTTCAAAGATGGTCATTATCTGGCGCACGGTCAGTTTGTCAACAGTAAGATTGGAAAGACCACTTTCATCAATCCAAAGCTGCCATCCCTCACCATTGAAGCCATCAACAAACTTGGCACTTCTCAAAAGTTGGCGCACAACCATTGTCAACAGCTCACCATTGCCTTTGCCATCCAAGTGACCACCTGCAACGCCCTCCACAAAGTCACCGAGGTCAATGCCCTCATCAAAGATGATTTTCTTTTTTGCTCGATCAATTTTCTTCTTGCTCAAAAACTCCCTTTGGCTTCTTCGAGCTGAGAACAGATTTGTGTCAGTTGGCAAAGTATTATCCCATGTACGGATGATGTCTGGAAAACTTCCAGATGTGCGTTCACGTGTATAGTTTTTGATGTTGGTCAAGCTGTCATTCACCTGATCCAATGTGCCACTTTGGAGCGCATCACTGATTTCCAAGTCCACTTGTGACGGCAAAACAACCTTTCTTGTTACTTTGGTTATCCGGCTGCTTCTATATCCTGTGTCTGGAAAAAACTTCTCACTTTCAAGCCTTACCCTGCGACCAACAAACAAGTCTGCATTGTTATGTTCCACCCAAACATGGTCGGTCTTGCCTTTGTAGATGCTGATGTCTTGCCAGTGTTCAGCATTATATTGGTCAACAGCCGTGCGGAACTCTTCTTCTGCAAGCGTGTAATATTCATCTGGCATTCTGATGTTCCAAAGAATGTAATGGTTGCCCTCTTTGGGGACAAGATTGCCACCTGGCAGTTGCGTGTCATCATCGTATGGCCATATTGTGATAATTTCAAACTCACGTGTCTTGCTGTCGAAATTCACCTCAAAGTAATGGTCATCATCCGTTCCAAGACCTGCGAGTTCACCATCTTGGAAGGAAACACGCTTTACCTCATTGGCAAGCTCGTATTCATTTGGGTCGAAATTGAGCGTGTCATCCTTGAAGTAGTAGATGATGAAAGGATTGCCGTCATCATCCGTCTTAGTCTCCGAGCGCACACTGCTAACCATACCCAAACGGCGTGGGTATATGTCAGAAAAGGCATCTTGCTCATAATGGTCATATATGCCGTATTCCTCAGTATGAAGTTCGATGTATTTCAAGCCACCAGGCAACATCAATCGATTATGCCCATATTTCTCAGGGTCGATATTTCGTGTGCTACCAATCGGGAACAGACGTGTGTAGAACTTGGCTGTGTTGCTGGTGTCTCGCTCCAGTTCCGTCAATCCATTGCCATAGCCAATGGCAAGTTCCTCACCATGCTCACAACGGCAAATGTTTACGGTTTGCCCTTCAATCCACCATTCTGCCTTTCCACCTACCTTTTCAGCGATTTCCTTCAAGGCTTCATCGCAATACTTGCCATCATAGTCAATGACAATGTTATCAGTGCCATCCACTTGGCCAATCTTCCAGTCAGTAGTATGATCCAAGCCATTATTGATGCACTTCACTATCATCTTCACATGGTCACGTGGTGGAGCCGTGAGAGTGAACACTGGTTCAGTATTGCCATCGGTGGTTTCAAGCACCAAGAAACGCTTGATGATGCTCTCTATGCCATACAGTTTCAAGTCATACACCCATTCTGTTTCGTTGTTCTGCTTTGGGGCATACTTTTCCATCAGCCAATAACGTTCGCCCTCAAAGTCCGTGTAATCGTTCACGTCAAGGGCAATGTTGGCATAATGGGTGAATGAAAGAGTGAGGATGTTGTCACCCTGCACCTCCTTCACCTGGGTTGAGCTGTCATCAGGGGCAATCTCTGCCTTTGCATAGCCTGTTTTGTCGTATATTGTTTGAACCATGTTTCAATACTGTTATAATGTCATTTAAATGATGGGTACTGGCTCACGGAATTTCACTTTGAATTTGCTTGCTTGAACACCATCTTTCCAGATATAGGTCAGAGGTTTAAACTTTCCGCAATCCAAGAATCTCATGTGCAATGTCAAATCAAGGTCAGGAAAAGTGAAGTCAAGCCAACCGTTTTTGCCTTGCTTCAGGAACTTGATGAAATCGGCATACGACTTCAACCATCCTTCCTTTGTCTTGTTATACATGGCAAAATACAGTTCCACGTCACGAGCCTCATTTTTTGGTGTCAATACGTCAGAGTATTTTTCACCATCCTCCTCTCTAATGTTCACTGCCGTTTCATCCTTTGTCTTGCTTGGTGTAAGTATGGCGGTCAGATTGGCCATGTCGCCCTTTTTGTCTTCTGTCAGAAAAACACCATATTCTTTCCAGATGTCGGTGCCATTGACCAGTACCTGGCCACTAAGTATTTCATCCATATTATTTCATTTTAAGTCCATCACGAATAATCTTTCTTATTTCCTCCTTGATGTCGTTCAGATGCGTGACACTCATACCAGTGTTTTCTGCAATGCGTGCCAGATGGCTTTCAGCCACATTCATCTTCTCGACCACGTTTTCAAGTTGGTCATCCATGCTTGACCAATGTTGCAAGCCACTGGTGAACATTCCTTCGAGCTTTGTGCCTTGGTCTTGTGTCATGGCAGAGAAACCGCCACTTTTACCGCTTTGGCTTGTGCTGCTGTTACCAGTGTACCCAGTGGCTTCTGCAAGTTTGTCACGCAAGGCAATGGCATCTTTCACATAGCCCATGTATTCCTCTTGGAGTGCATTGCGTTCTGCCTCTGTCAGGTCATTGTCTTCCATAGCAGCACCAAACTTCTTCCACCATTCCTTTAGCTTGTCAGCATACATTTCACCAATCTGGTTTGAAAGCATGGCACGCATGAAGTATTCTGACAGGTCATCAGCCATATCCTCAGCCGTGGCATTCATATCCATAAGGGTGTCCACAAAGCTGTCATACATGGAATCGAAGGAAATGCCAGTCAATCCCTCATAGAGTTCATCGGTCAGTTCCTCCAGTTTGCCAGCCTGGTCTATGTAGTCATTCAGCTTGTCAGCAACGTCATTTCCATAACTACCCTTGCCAGTGTTCTTGATATATTCCCAAATACCGACATTGGAGCGAAGTTTCTTCATTTCCTCTGGGCTAAGACTCCAGAGATCACCATTGAAGTCTTCTTTTACGTTCTGCTTGATCCAGGCAGTTTGGTCATTGTTGAAGCCATTCCAATAGTAGTTCCAACTATGATGCTTTTTCCAATAACTGGCTTGCGCCTTTGCCATATCCAGATAATTCTGGTTGGCTTCTTGCTGGTTGGCGTATGCCTGTTGATAGGCTACTACCGATTTTGTTCCCTTGCTTGCCTTGATTTCGTCTGTCAAATCCTCGATGGCATATTGCAGAAGCTCGTTGCGCTTGGTCAAGTCGTCAATGGTCTTTTGCACCTTGGCTTCATTGCCATTCAAACCGAAAAGGTCATCAATGCCAAACCAACTGCCAATGCCACTGACCAAACCTTGCAAGATGTTGCCCACATCCTTGATGATGGACAAAACGATTTCGGGCAAATCCTCAACAATTTTTTCCACACAATCGGCGATTTTGTTCAAGAGGTCATCAATGAAGCCCTTTGGATCATCACCAAGCGCATCAATGATTTGAAGGATTGCGCCAATGATACCGCCTATCTTGCCACCAAGCTCATTCAATGACTTGCCTATTCCGTCTGAGCCTTTTCCAAGTGAGGTAATGAGTTTGCTCATACCATTGGCAAAGCCATACAGGGAACCATTTGACATTTCATTCAGATAGTTGGTGAAGTTCTGAATGCCTTGCGCTGCTGCATTGGTGTTGTCCGTGAGCGTCTGGCGTGCCTTGTTGCTTTCATCCTGTGCCTCCGTTTGCTCAGTGGCAGTGGCATCGACCTTTCCTTGTGCAATATCAACCGCTTTCTGGGCAATTTCCTTTGAGGTGTCATCAGTAGCAGCAGCCAAGTTTGCTTGCGCCTTTTCCAGTTCATCGACCGCCCTTGTGTGGGCATCCGTCTTGTTTTGGAGATTTCGCACGCTTTCTTGGTATGCCGTGACATTCTTGGAGATTGTACCCCATATCTTGAAGTTGAACGGACTGGTGCTTTCCGCACCTGTCTCTTGCTTCAACTTGGCTTGCAAGTCAGTGTAAGTCTTTTTGTTTTCAGCAGACAAAGCCTTGAACTCAGCCGTCTTCATGTACGTCTCCACCTTGCCAAGTGTCTCTTTTGCCACATCTTTCAGCACATTGCCCACGCCCTCAAAGGTAGTACCCCAGTCTATATCCAGGGCAAGGCTCTTGGCATCCACTTGGCTCATGGCGGTGTCACGCTGCTTTTCGAGTGCCTTCACCTTCCACTGTTTTTCATCAGCAGTGCCAGCACCCTCATTCACCTCCTTAATCTTTTCAGCATATTCCTTGGCAATGGCATACTTTTGTTCTTGTATGGTTCCATACTCCTTCAAATAGTCTGTCATGGCAAGCAACTCATCCTTCAAGGCTTCCTTGTTGGCTTCCTCGATGGCCTTAGTTCTGCTTTTCTCGTTCAAGGCGTGCGCCTCGTTAATGGCATCGGTCTGTTCCGTGGTAAGCCCATTTGTACCAGTGGCAATGCCTGCTTTCTTGTTATCTCGTTTCCATGCGGTTTCTTGCTTGTTTATCTCGTTCTTCTGAGCCTGATAGTCGTTTTCTATCTGGCGAAGTTTCTTTTCCAAGCCTTCTTGCATGGTATTAATTTCTTCCTCGTCATTTTTACGTTGCAGTTCTGCAAGTTCCTGACCCACCTTTTCCTTGGTCTGCTTGCGGCGTTCTTCCGCTGCTTCTTCCTTGGCTCTTGCAGCTTCCGCCTTGGCTGCTGCCTTTTGTGCTTTCTCGCTGTCTTTGTCCGAACCAGGTTTGCGTGAATCATATTCCTTTTTGGCAAGTTCCATTTTTTCCTTTAGTTCCTTTGCCTTTTTGTCATATTCTTCTTTGGTTAGGTTGTTTGAGCCTTTGCTGATGAAGTCGTTGTATTTCTTCAATGCTGCTTTATAAGCCCTCTTGTCGGCTGCGCCCCAATCAGAACTTGATTTTCTTGGTTCATTACGGCGGTTCTGTTCAGATTTCAATTTGTTGAGTTGATACTGCAATTCATCCTTGGTGTATGTGCCACGGATATTTTTGCCGTCATTGGTTGTATAGCCATATTTATGACCAGACATATTCATTCGGGCAATGAGGCTTTCGCGCTCCTTTATCTGCTTTTTCAGATCGTTGTTGCTGACCCCCGTGAGATTGTCAAAGTAAGCGTTCACAGAATCCTTGCGCACCTGCTTGTTTAGGTTCTGTTGCTTCTTTTGAAGGTTTTTGAGTTCGGCTTCCTCTTTCTTGCTCAAACCTCCGACTTTCTTCATACTTGTACCAGAGCTATTGCTTTCAACCCACTTTTCCGTGCGCTGTTTTGCTTCAAGTTCTTTGATGCGTTTGTTTACGCTGTTGAGTTCGTTCTTTGGCTTTGTTATGCTTTGGCCAGCCTCCAACTCAGCAATCTCCAACTTGATTTTCTTGATGTTTTTCAGCTTCTCATACTCTGTGTCATATTTGGCAAAGATAGCAGGGTATTTCTGTTCGAGACGATTCAATGCCTCACGTCTTGTGTCGGTGCTGAGAGCTTCATCACCAGCAATGGAACAAAGCTCTTCCATCTTGCGTTTGTGCTCTTCCTCAGCCTCAATGACCTTTTGTTTTTGCGCCTCATAGTCTTCATCGGCTGCTTGCATCAGTTCTGTTTCCGTCTTCATGGAAACCATTACGGCGATAACACTTGCAATGGCTGTGGCAACCAATACGTATGGATTGCTTAGCATGGTAGCGTTAAGCAGCTTCTGCGCTTTCTCCACCATGACAATCCAACCGTAGTGAATGGCTTCCGCTGCGGTCATGCCACCAATACCAACCGTTATGAGACTGTGGACTGCTGCCACCGTCATGCAAGCCGTGCGGTATGTTCCATAAGTGGCAACCAATCCCATCAGAACACGTCCGAATTGCTCATAATGTTCCACGATATAGGAGACACCGCTAAGTGTTGTATTGATAACACCCTCGCTTTGCTTACCTAAGTCGTTGAACATTGTTGAAATAGCATCTTCGATGTTGCTTATCTGTCCTGATATGGTCTTGCTCTGTTCCTCCATCAAGCCACCGAACTTACTGCCTTCACCAGTAAGGTTCTCTATGACTTTCTGCACTTCTGGGAATCCCACCTTGCCAGCCTCCACCAAGTCCTTCACCTTGCTTTCTGCCACACCAAACACCTTGGCGAGTTCCTGGATCATCGGAATGCCACGACCAGTGAACTGGTTAAGGTCTTGCGTGTAAAGTCTGCCTTGCGCCATCGTTGTTCCGTACAGATAAACGAGGTCATTCAATGGCATACTAAGACCTTCGGCAATGTCACCCAGACGAATCAAGGTTTCGTTCACCTTCTCTGCCTCCATGCCATACGCCAAGAGTTGTTTCGCACCCTGTGCCACACCTTCAAGGTCAAACGGTGTCGTGGCTGCTGTATGAATCAGCTGAGCCATCAGATTATCGGCTTTGTCTGCACTGCCAAGCATGACATTGAAAGCCACCTCCAATTTCTGGAACTCGCCCCTGACAGTAGCGACCTCCGTAATAACCTGCTTCATGGAAAAGGCCATGCCAAGCCCCATGAGCGACTTTTTCACCTTGTCGCTCACGTTTTCCAATCCGCTCAATCCTTTCTTGGCTTCATCGGTGTAACTTTTTAGGGCATCCATCTTTTTGTTTACCCTATCAAGTCCACCGCTGATGCGGTCAAGGAGTTCAATTTCTATCGCTACTGTCTTGCCTTTGCTCATTTCAATTTACTTTGGAAAAATCCTACAATGTCGTTGGCTTCCTCTTCGGCACTTCTTTCGTCCTTGGGCTTGCCGTTCTTTTTCTTGCTAACATAATGTGGGGCATCGCTCAGCATCATAATCAGGGTTTGGTAGTTGACACCATTAAGAATATAGTCAACGCTCCAACCTGTTTCGCTTGCTATCTGCCACACAAAACCGAAAGGGCTATGGGAACCTTCGTATTCGCTCGTTAACTCCCTTTCTTCTTTTGGCTCTTCCTCAGCTTCATCGGATTCACCGCTTCTGCCGATTTGATAATATCTGTAAAACTGTCCGTTCCCATCAGCCCGACAAATTTCTTTATCACGCTGACAAGATACTTGTTTTCCATCCAGTTTCTCACAACCCATGCCGTTAAGCCAACAAACAGATGGCGACTTATCCAGCCACGGCAAAGGGTGTAAGCTACCATGCGGCTTATTTTTTTCCCATGCTTAACGAGAAACTGCATTTCTTCTTCCTTGGTGAAGTGCCACATTTCTTCGCTGGTCACACCCATTGCCAACCATTCTTTGGCAATTCTGATTTGCCCTGCCAAAGTTGGCCGGCGCATGGTCACACGTAGATGGAACGACTTTTTGAAAAAAGGAAGGTGCAACTCCTTCAATGGCACTGAAAGCCCAGTGTCAAGAAGTGCCTCAGCACCTTCCTTTTCTATTTGCCTGATGGTTCGATCATCCATACGCTATACTTTCCCGCTTTTTTCCTGGCTGGTGGATGTTGCGGCATCCTGAATATCGTAAGGAGCACTGCCATCTGAAGGCTTGTTCACCTTCAACTGGCATTCCAACTTAGACACCTCTGTAAGTGTGAGCTTACCGCCGAGATTCGCCAAGATAGTGGCATTCGGGATGGTGCATGTCTGGCCAGATACAAAAGTAATAGTCCATTTTCCCGAAAGCTGCACAAGGCTTGTTGGAGCTTTCCAGCCTGTATAATTGCCAGATGAGCCTACGAGCGTGCCGCCAAGTACCGTATGAATGTTCTCATAATCCAGCTGAATGATGTTGAATGTTGGTGAGATAGAGGCATTCTTGGTAAGGATGGTCAGCACTGGTGCATCTGGTACTTGCTCTGCTTCCACATCGGTACTCTCTGGTTTTGTACCGCCCCAATCCCAGGAACCTTTCTCAATGTAACCAATGGTCTTGTCTCCAAATTTCACGGATGCAATACCATACTTGAAATTCTTATCCATTCTTCTTTTTTGTTTTGTTTGTTATAAATCTGCCAGATATAAGTCCGGCAATGAAACTGATGATTGCCACTTTAACAGGATTTGAACGTTGTTCTTTCTCTGTTTTAATGGTGTTCGATAGTTCGGTGTTTTGCTTGGTAAGCTTCTTGTTTTGCTCCTCGTAGTAGAGGCACAACATCTGTAAGCTGTCACAAGAGGCATCAATGATTATCACGTCCTTGTCGCCCTGCTTTCCCAAACTTGCCTTCACGTTGGCACGCCCTTCTTTCTTGTTGAAGGATGCGCCCGATGGCAAACGTCCTATGCTGTCAAGCGGAATGATTAGATGCACTTGGTCTTGTGGCACCTTTTCCGTCCATATTATCTTTGTCGTGGTCTGCTTGTTTTCTGCGCTGTCCTTTTCCACCTTTGCCTCTGCCTGGGCTGTCATCGTCTTCGTCGAGCGACAACTCACTGCTGACAGGGCAAGAATTGCGATGAGGACAAAGCTTGATAGCCTCGATTGCACGGCTGAGCCGATTGATGGCGAGGCGTGTCTTGTGGTTCTCTGCCGTAAGCACTTCCACAACCTTAGTGTTGTCTTCATATTTCTGTTGTGTTTCCAACAGCACCTTTGATATGTCCTCGTACATGCCTTTGTAGGTGTCATGCACTATCTTGGCATTTTTGGCGTTGTTGGCCTTTCTGTTGGCAAACCAAACGATGGCAGCACCTATGCCGCCCGATGGTATTGCCCACTGGATGAATTGCAGTAAAATGTCTGCCATCGTTGTTCTTCTATTATGGGGTTAAACTTGCTTGATGCCTATCGACCGCAGCCACTTCTGGACCTCAAACGATGGGCAAGCCTTGTGACTGTTAAGTTCGTTGTGTCCAACAATGCGGATGGTGGGGAAACGCTCATGGAAGTTGCGCACGTATTCGATCATTGCCTTCTGCTGTGCCGCCGTGCGTGTATCCTTAGCTGTCTTGCCGTCAGTGGCAAGCCCACCAACATACACAACGTGACGGCTCACAGAGTTGAAGCCTGCTGCACCGTTTGTTATTTCCCAAGGGTCAACCTCTGCATCCTCGTTGTTCTCCACAAGTCGCTCCACTTTACCGTCAAGGTGAATCATGTCGGTATAGCCAACTTGCTTCCAGCCACGACCACCCTTCTTTACTGGGTCGGTGTGCCAGTGGCGAATTTCGTCACTGGTCACTTCACGGCCTTCTGGTGTGGCGGTGCAATGAAGCACCAGATATTTCATCTTTGCCATGGTTACGATGCACTATAGTCGCTCATCATTACGACACCTGCATCTGCCTTCTTAGGCATACAAATGAAACGATGGCGGAAGTTGATTTTGTTACGCTGGTACTCAGGATCGTTCTCCGCTGCGCTCCAATACATCTTGGTTGAACCTGTAGCCTTGAACACACGAGGAACATAGAAGGCAAACGAGCATTGGAACTCACCTGTTGTAGCAGCTTTGTTCAGATCTTTCTTTACACCAGCTGTGGTGTATAATGGGTTATTAGCAAACTCGTAGATGTCAAAGCCATACAAGCGTCCAACGGTTCCGTCATTGCGGTTGATATTGTACTGCTCGCGGAATGTCTGCTCAATCTCCAAAAGGTCGTTGATGTGATCTGAGCAAAGCACAAGACGGCGACCTGCCGAAGGCACTTTCAGAGCATCCATACTACGCTTCATACAAAGCACGTCATTTCTGGTGAGCTTCTTACGCCCAGTAACAGCATCCCTCTCTCCAGTAGTCTTCAATACAGGTGTTTTCTCTGAGTTCTGCTTGGCGCAAAGAGCATGGGCTGCTTTGGTAAACTTTGCATCGTTAATGGCATTACCATGTGATTCCTTCACTCGCGCAATTTTGTCGTAACTGATGGCATAAAGTTCATCATCAGTGATAGGTGTTACCTTAGTCTGGAACTTGTCAAGCTGGATGGAAATATCCTTGTCTTCCAAAGCTTGGAGGCTGATAGGATATGTAGTGTTGTTAATCAACACATCTGGGTCAACGCCGGCATCCACCAAGTGAATAACATCATTTTCCACGATACTTGAAGCGTCAGGAATACCATCAAGCCAAGTGGCTTCCAAGCCACGGCGAAGGTACTTCACCAGCTCACCAGTCCACACCTCTTTATATACACCAGCACGCAATGCGCCCTGGGCTACTTTACCGCCTACCATTGAGACGATACAATTCATACCCAAGGCTCCCTCTACAGGCGAAAAGCCAAGGACTGCACCGAATACACTGCCAGTGATGCAGTTGAAAAGCACTGCCATTGTCAGTGCAAGCAATCTGTTCTTCTTCATTTTTCTTGTTTTATGGTTATACATTTTAGATTTCACACTCAAAGCCATATTCAGCCTTGAAGAGGCGTTTGTATTCATCAGGATTGTCAGAGCGCATCTTTTCCAGCTCTGCGCCTGGCACCTCACTAAACTTTGAATAGGCGGTTGGCTGCTGTGTCGGTGTTCCACCCTGATGACCAATTACGGCACTGAGCTTTACCATTGGCGACATGGCTGCGAAGGTCTGCTTCAAGTCTTCCACGCCAATCTTCTTGCCGAGGTTGATGAAATGCTCTTTCTTGTCCTCGCCGATGCGTTTCTCTGTGATTGCGGTCTCTACGGCGGTGGTGATTGCCGAGAGTGTCAACTGAGCCTTCTCCTTGGCAAGTGTCTCTTTTTCTGCTTCTGCTGCCTTCAATGAGTTAATCTTTTGAAGGATTGTCGCCTCGTCTGCTGTCTCTGGCAGTCCGAGCTGTGCACACAAAAGTTTCTGTTCCATTTGTTTGTTGTTTTGTTGTTTGTTACTGAGCAAGGTCAACGGGTTCTTTCCGTCCTTGCCTAAAGTTATTTGTTCACCGTTCTTTCTCATTACGATGGCATCGTCATTGGCTCCTATGTCCACGACCGACACTTCAAAGAGTTTGCTTTTGGTAATTGTCTTGTACTTTTGTCCTGGAAGCATCACGTCAGGATCGTCACTTTCTTCCACGATGTCAATGCCCGCGCTCACCATTTTCAGGCTTCCGAACTCCCATTGCTTCTTGCAGCGTTTTGAGAGTTCCGTAGCTTCATCAAACATAAGTACACCACTTACCTCATCATTTTCCACTTTGAGGTCTTTCACATAGCCAATCACATTGCCACGCTCGTGCATATATAACAGTACTGGATTACGGCAATACTGCTGCACGTCCATGCCTTTTGTCAGTACACGGCTGCTGTAACTGTTAAGGCTGTTGTTTGAAATTCTTACTCGTTTCATTTTCTCGCTTTTTGCGTTTTGCGCTGCAATATTACTGCTAAATTTGTTAACCGCCAAAAAAGTGTGAAATGGTTGCACACATCTATGAAACGATTGCACACTTTTTTGGCGGTGCCACCGAATTGTTGCAATTTTGCAGCACATTTGATTTTTTAACAATGTATTGCACATGACAAAAGCAGAAATAGAAAAGAAACGTTCGTTAGCCAGAACACTCTTCATGTCGGGTATGGAACAGGCTGAGATTGCCGAAAAAATAGGAGTCTCGCGTGTCACCATTTCCAAGTGGTGTGTGGCTGATGGATGGAAGGAGGCACGTGCGGCCAAGAGTGTCACACGTCCCGAACTGGTCAATAAGCTGTTGTTGACCATTGACGCGCTTATAACGCAAGTGAATAATTCTGGCGACCCAATGGCGATGGCTGGACTGGGTGACAAACTCGCAAAGCTTTCCTCTGTCATAGAGAAACTTGACAAGAAGGCCAACGTGGTTGACATCATTGAAGTGTCCATGAAGTTCAGCAAGTGGTTGGAGTTCCGTGCCAAGTCTGACCCTACGATAACAACTGAGTTGATGAAGGCAATCAATCATCTTCAAGACTTGTTTATCATGGAACAGATGGGTGTTAAATAATTAAGGAGTATGGCAACAGCAGCAGAAAAGAAACTCGCATACGAGCAATGGAAGGAACGGTGCAAGCAAGTTCAGGCTTTCACCGACACCTCTCTTATGCGTAAGGAAACGCCCCTTGAAAAGGAAAAACGTATTCGTAGGCTGCAATCCAATTACGCTGCATTCTGCGAATATTACTTTCCGCATTTCCTACAGCTGAGAGATAAGACTACAGGCGAAGTAATCCGAACCATACACAATGCGCCTTTTCACAATCAAGCTGCACAGAAGGCGAAGAACACGCCGAACCTCAAAGCGGTCTTTATGTGGCCTCGTGGTCATGCCAAGTCCACCCACATGGACATTTTTACTCCTTTGTGGCTGATGTTTCAGACCAAGCGTCTGATTAACTTCATGGTGGTAGTTGGCAAGTCCGAGGATAGTGCCATCCGTTTGCTTGGCGACATCCAGGCTGAATTGGAGTACAACCAACGCATCATTGCCGACTTTGGCACACAAAAAAACGCTGGCGACTGGCAAGAAGGTGAGTTTAAGACCAAGGACGGCGTGAAGTTCCTTGCCTGTGGTCGTGGTCAATCTCCTCGTGGTTTGCGTGACCGTGAGGCACGTCCAGACTACATTGTCATTGATGACCTCGATGATGATGAGCTTTGCCGTAACGAGAAGCGTGTGCATGACCTCACCGACTGGGTGAAAGAAGCCCTTTTCGGTTCGCTTGATGTAGGTCGTGGTCGCTTCATTATGGTTGGAAACCTCATTTCAAAAACTTCCGTTCTTTTCAACCTGGCACATACCAAGGGGGTGTTCCTTTCTAAGATTGTGGCGGTTGATTCTGATGGCGAACCAGTATGGCGTGAAAAGTGGACAAAGGATGAGGCGAAGGCTTATGCCGATTTTGTGGGCTTCCGAGCATGGAACAAGGAAATGATGCACAACCCAATTAAGGACGGTACCATCTTTCGCCATGATTGGATCCATTATAAGAAGGTTCTTCCTCTCAATAAGTACGACCAGCTTATCTGTTACACTGACCCTTCTTTCAAATCGACTACAGCCAACGACTACAAGGCTTCACGCTTTTGGGGCAAGATTGGCACAGAGTTCCATTTGATTGATTGCTATGTGCGTCAAGATACCGTTGGCGGTATGGTCAGATGGCTATACAATCTTTATGAATCATTGCCAGAGGATGTGACGGTTTCCTTCTTCATGGAGGCAAACTTTCTACAGGACACCATCCTTGATGAGTTCACGGAAGAGGGTAATCGGCGCGGCTACCAGTTGCCGATAACAGGCGACAAACGCAAGAAGCCCGATAAGTTGCAGCGTATAGAGGCCATATCCCCATTGTGGGAGCGTGGTTTTGTCTTCTACAATGAGGCGTTGAAGGATTATCCTGACATGGAAGTTGGCATTGAACAGACGCTTTCACTTGAACGTGGCAGCCGCGTGCATGATGATGCGCCCGATGCTGATGAGGGTGCCATCTGGATGCTCCAGCGCAACACAAGGCAAGTTAAGTATAAACCGAGGTTTGGCAAGCGTCCGACCTCTAAAAACAGTTGGTAAGATTATGATTAGACTATTCAGAGATTTGATTTTCGCTTGGCGTTACAAGCGTGCTGTCAAGGAAGCCATTTTGCTCTCCCAGGGTAGTGGTTTGAAATATTATGTCCTTTATATGAACGGTGGTTTTAAGGTCGTTCCAAAGCAGACCATCAAGACGCTTGTGAAGCGTCACCGTTTCAAAAAAGGCACCAAGGTTGAAGACATCGAACGGCGTGCCTTGTTTGTTACAAAGTAAGGAGGTGCATCATGTTTATAACAGAGGATGATTATAAAGTGGTTATCGGCGATACCGCCATGAAGGTGGTTTCACAGGCTTCTGCCGAGAATCGTGCCAACGCCGAGCGTGAGGCACAGGAGGAAATTTCGGGCTATTTGCGCCCTAAGTATGATTGTGACGCTGTATTTGCAGCGGAAGGTGATAAGCGCAATCGTCAGATTGTGATGTTCACTTGCGACATTGCCCTTTACCACATGGTTTCGGCAATGCCTCAGAAAATGGGTTCCGACATCAGAAAGGAACGCTATGAGCGTGCCGTCAAGTGGTTGGAGGGTGTTCAGTCCGGAAAGATTGTACCTGACCTTCCCTTGATGCTTGATGAGGATGGTGAAATGGTTGGCTGTTCCATTGTCTATGGCTGTCAGCCTAAACTAAGACATAACTGGTAAACGATATGGGAGTTATTCAGAATTTAATACAGAACATTACAGGCAAGCCGAACGTCTTGCACACGAAATATGGTGACTACAACCTTGCCAAGTCTTCTGGACGTAGGAATGTCCAAAAGATTGTGGCACAGCTTCAACGTACCACCGAGGCACTTACACGTTCAGACATGAAGGACTGGCGTAATGCCTGGCAGATGGCAATCAGTGTGGAAAGTCCCAACCGTCAACGCCTCTATGACATTTACCGTGACGCTGATGTTGATGCTCACCTTTCGGGATGTGTCGAACAGCGCAAGGGCTTTGTCATGGCTCGCTCCTTCAAGATTGTTGACAAGAATGGCAATGTGAAGGATGATGCGCTGCACTACTTCAACCAGGCATGGTTTAAGCAGCTCTTGCGCCTTGCCCTGGATTCTATCTATTGGGGACATTCGCTCATTGAACTTGGCGACATTACCACTGATGGCGATGGTTGCCCATGCTTCAGTGGTGTGAAGTTGATTAACCGTAAGTATGTCATTCCTGAGTATGGCCGTGTTATCACCGACCTTGGCATGGACTGGACTACTGGCATCGACTACCATCAGCCACCTTTCACTGATTGGCTCATTGAAGCTGGTCAGCCCGATGACCTGGGCTTGTACTTGAAGGCAGCAGCGCATACCATTCCAAAGAAAAATACGCTTGCCTTTTGGGACACGTTCGGTGAGATTTTCGGTATGCCTATGCGCATCGGCCACACCACTGTCCGTGACGATAAGGAACTTTCAAAAATGGAGGACATGATGGCAAACATGGGTACTGAGTTTTGGGCTTTGTTTCCAGAGGGTACCGACATTGAGGTGGTTGAGAGTTCCAAGGGTGACGCTTTCAATGTGTATGACAAACGTGTTGACCGTGCCAACTCAGAACTTTCAAAGCTCATCATCGGGCAAACAATGACCATTGAGGATGGCAGTAGCCTCTCACAGTCGCAAACCCACCTTGAAGTGTTTGAGAACTTGGTGGAAAGCGATGCGGATATGTTGGCAGACCTCGTGAACAATCAGCTGATTCCTCGTATGGTGAAGCTTGGTTTCCCTATTCAGGGCTTGCGCTTTGCCTGGGATGATGCTGTTGACTACACTCCAGAACAGCAATTCAGCTATGAAAAGATGATTGCCGACCGTTATGAGGTCGATCCAAAGTATTTTGCCGATAAGTACAATATGCCTGTAGGTGAACGCCGTCAACATCAATTTCCTGCACCTGACCCAGACGGTGATGGTGAGGACAAGGATGATAAGGGCAAGAAGACGCAAAAGAATGCACATCCTTTTTTCGATTAAGCCCCACCGATTACGTGGGGCTGCACCAGCGGTACGCCGAAATCTTAGGTGAAGAGCTTTCCGTTACCTCATTGTGTCTGAGCAAAAAGGAAGAGGAATTTGATGCTATTGCCAAGAAATGGGCAAGCGGTATCAGCAACAAGTACGTAAGGGAGCAAGCGGAAGAGGCTGCACGGATTGCACTCAGGCATGGAATCAAGGAATTGCCAGAGCTGCGTGAGGCAGACTTGGGTCGAATCACCAAGTATCATGGCATCCGTGCGTCTTTCCATGCTGGATTGACCGATGAGCTGCCTTCCGTTATCCGTGTGAACAAACGAGGTTACAGAGGTTGGAAGGAGGCTCATGCAAATGCCGTCCGTTATGGTCAGCTCGCTCAGGACAATCCCATCTTGCACGAATTGGGGCATTACATAGACTATTGCAATGATTCCACCTATTACAGAAAGCTCGAACACTCATGGAAAATGGAGAATGTGGATGAAACCCTTATAAAAAAGAATCTTTCCACGTATGCCCTCACTGATTATGCTGAATTTGAGGCGGAACTGAATGCTGCCATTATGAGGGGCAAAGTGCTTCCAAAGGAATTGCTTTCATACTCGCACATGAATAAGGTGGACACACCTCTTGCCAAACGTTTGCTTAGTTTAGGCTCTGGTGATAGCGTATGCCTTCCAAGCGAAGAGGTTAGCAAGGGATTCAAGGATGCGATGAAGGCTATTTTCAATCAGAAGGGAAGTTCTTTCTCTATTGACATCATGGCAGATGGCAATGTCCAGAACTTGATAGAGGCTCATGCTGGTGTCCTTGACCGCAACTTGCAACGCTTGGAAATGTCCGACCTCATGCGTCAGCGTCTTACTCGCTCCAACTATATATTTAGTGGCTTGAAGACTTTCCATGAGTTGAATGAGACTTTTCCGTCCTTACTTGATGAGAATGGCAATAAAAAGACGTTTGAACGCTTTTTGAACGATGTCCGAAAGATAGATGAAACATACAATTCCAACTATCTGCGTGCTGAATACAATTTTGTTCAGGCATCAGCGGAAATGGCTGCTAAGTGGGAAAAATTCATGGAGGATGGTGATCATTATTATCTCCAGTATCGAACACAGCATGATGATAAGGTTCGCCCAGAACACGCTTCGCTCGATCGTGTAACGCTTCCACCAACTGATTCCTTCTGGGAATCATACTACCCACCAAATGGTTGGAATTGTCGCTGTACCGTGGTGCAAGTTCTGAAACGAAAATACGAGCCAACACCACATGATGAAGCCATGTCACTGGGTGAGGATGCTTTGCAGACTGATAAAAAGGGCATATTCCGTTTCAATTCTGGCAAGGAGCAAAAGACAGTCCCTGACTACAACCCTTACACCATCAAGCGATGTCGTGACTGTGATATTGCAAAAGGTAAGTTGGATCTTGACAGAAAGCCTGTTGCAGATAATGAACTTTGTGCTGCTTGCCGCTTGGTACATAAATGCGCTAATTCGTACACTGATTCAGGAAAAACAAATCTGTCTGTTGAAGACCGTGATGCGATACTTGCAAAGCCTTTGGATGAACAATATTTCACCAAATACATAGGCATTAAAGGAAAAGTGTTGCAACATGAGTTGGCTTGCTCTACAGCAGAAGACTATAAGCGAGTTTTAGATGTTGCCAAGGCTTTTGCTGATGAATTTGGTGATTGTTTACTAAATCCTGAAATTCAATTCACCGCAACAAATGGAAGAAGAAAGGTTTATGATATGCTTCCAGAAGACAGTAAAGCAAACCCTGATTTAAAAGTGGGAGAATTTGGATATATAGATGTGAAATCACCAGAGAAAGTAATGAACTGCTGTCGTAATGCGAACCATGCTTCTGATGCACAACACGCTTGCGTTTGTCTGACTGATCATTGCTTTAGAAAGCCAATTACAGAAAGACAAATCCAAGATAGAAACAAAGCTATTTGGGATAGTAAAGATTACCACCATGACTATATCTTTTGGTATGTCAATGGCAAGCTCAGAAAATACAAGAGACCAATGGAATAATCCGTTGGCCTCAGGTTCTGCAACGTCGCACGCTGCTTTCAGTGGTTATCAGTACTTCGCTCTCCACGCTGCAAAGATAGTAATAAATCTTAATATAGCAACTAAATGACAACATTTTTTAAGATTATTCGTTATAAAATGTATAGCTACAGAGTTTTATACGTAACTTTGCAGCCCAAAAGGTGGACTTTCCCAATAAGCCGTGTGGTTTATCGTGGGTACAACAACGCGAATGCGAATGGCGGTGTCGTGAATGCGAATGCGAATAACGATGCCTCGAATGCGAATGCGAATGTCGGCTCGCGTCTGGACAAACTGATTACATTATCAATCGGCCTACCATACAAGGGACGTGCTCCCTAAGATGGTGCCGGGGGAAACGAACCTCAGCAAATTACTATTATAGGAAAGCTGAAACAGCAAGTGTTGGGTGGAGTTTGGTAGGCCAGCAATGGCTCGAAGAAGTCAGACCCAGAGACAGGAAGGCCGAAAGGCCATTAAATTATTAACAATGCGTAGAGAAGGTTACATCATAGAAGAAATCATTGACTACTCCAATATGTCAGAGTCGTTTGATGAAGTTCTCCGTGGCAAGAAGCGGAAACGCTCACGTCAGGGACGCTACTTGCTTGCGCATCGTGAAGAGGTGATTAAGGAGCTAACAGAGCAAATTGCCAATGGCTCTTTCCGTGTGAGTGGTTACCGTGAGCGCACAATCCACGAATACGGCAAAGAAAGGAACTTGCAGATTCTTTCGATGAAAGACCGCATAGGTGTCCATGCTATAATGTCCGTGGTGGACAGACATCTGCAAAGGCGTTACATACGCACAACAGCAGCATCCATCAAGGAACGTGGCACGCACGACCTTATGAAGGTAATTCGTCAAGATATGCAGCACGACCCAGAAGGCACGCTATATGCCTACAAGTTTGACATCAGACATTTCTATGAGAATGTTCGTCAAGACTTCGCCATGTGGTGCTACCGCCGTGTGTTCAAAGACCAGAAGCTGCTTGTTATGTTGGAATCCTTTGTTACTATGCTGGACAGTGGCATCAGCTTTGGACTAAGAAGCTCACAAGCCACCGGCAACTTGTTGTTGTCTGTATTTTTAGACCACTATTTGAAAGATAAGTGTGGGGTCGCTCATTTCTACAGATATTGTGATGACGGCCTTGTGCTTGGTAAAACGAAAGCGGAATTATGGGTGATTCGTGAAATTATCCACTCTCAGGTGAACCAGATTGATTTGGAGATAAAGCCAAATGAAAGGGTGTTCCCAGTGGATGAGGGCATTGACTTCTTGGGATATGTCATATATCCCGACCATGTGGCGATACGCAAGCGTATCAAGCAGAAGTTTGCCCGAAAAATGCACGAGGTTAAATCGAGGAAAAGAAGGCGTGAGCTGATTGTCAGTTTCTATGGCATGACAAAGCACGCCGACTGTAATAGATTGTTTAATAAATTAACAGGCAAAACAATGAGATCATTTAAAGATTTGAACGTTTCTTATAAGCCAGCGGATGGCAAGAAGCGTTTCCCTGGGTCAGTGGTAAGCATCAGGGAATTAGTGAACTTACCAATCATCGTGAAGGACTTCGAGCTTGGCATCAAGACTGAGCAAGGCGAAGACCGCTGCATTGTCTCCATCGAACAGAACGGTGAGGCAAAGAAGTTTTTTCACCAATTCGGAGGAAATGAAGAATATTCTCCAACAGATCAGTGAACTGCCAGATGGCTTGCCTTTTGAGACAACTATCAGAACAGAGACATTTGGCAAAGGTAGAACCAAATACGTATTTAGCTAATGAAACGAACAGAAGGAAGTGCGGTGGTGAAACTGCTTGAATGCGTGAACCCCGTCAAGAACAAATGGCGCATCCGTTGGGATGTCATAGTTAAAGAGGACGGTTCGGCCAACTACATGGAGGCAGAGTTTACCAATGGCAAGCCTTCTGTGGATGACATCAAGCGAATCGTCTTGGACTGGTACAACGAACAGACTGACCAAGCCATCATTTCAGGCTTCACATATAAGGGTCAGGCTGTGTGGCTCTCCACTGAAAACCAGTTCAACTATAAGGCAGCTTATGACCTTGCCGTGCAAACGGAAGGAAAGACGCTGCCAGTAACGTTCAAGTTTGGAACTGAGGATGAACCATCATACCATACGTTTGACACACTTGAAGAACTTGCCGACTTTTATCTGAAAGCCACCGAATATGTGCAAAACACCTTGGCTGAGGGATGGAAGAAGAAGGATGCTTTTGATTTGAGCTTGTATCAATAAGGTTCAAACGGCATCCGAATGACATTAAAAAAGCATCCGAAGCTGTCAAGCCATCGGATGCTTTAATCATATTTACTTGGACTGGTCAAGTTCTCTGTACCCCACATAACTATAAGTCTCAATGTTTTCCAAAATATCCTCATGGTTGTGGTTGGTTGTCGAATTGCTGATGTTGAACTCTCTGAAATGTTCACCGTCCACATCTGCCAGGGCTGTGTGAATCTTTTCCAAGAGGTCAAACACGGTCAGACTCTCTTCTCTTTGGTCGCTGTTGGCTGCACTGCTACCCAACCAGTCCGTCACCACGTGCAAGTTCACTTTCGCTTCTGTCACATAGCGCATACCTGCCACCGTAGCCTCCCAGTTGATTGGACAAAGCTCCACAAACACCGCTGGACGTTCCCAGTTGTCTTCTTGTTCAATGAACTCCACATTGTGGTTCCAAAGGTCAATATACTTGATTTCTGGTATATTGCCCAGACGCTCACAAAGCATCTTGTAAATCTCTTTTCTCATTTCTTCAATCGTTTTTCAAAATGTTCCATTTCCTTTCCGAGGTATTCTTGCAAATTATCCTCGATGATGTCCGTAACTGCCTTTTCCACCTCTGGTGACAAACCAAGAAACTGCCTCTTAGGTATCTTGATTGTCGTGCCTTCCTTCTTCAATGCCATGAATTTCCAGAACTCTGCCACGTCACTGATATGCCGTGTCTTCTTGTCCTTGCGCTGCGTGCCGTCCTTGCGCCTTGCAAAGGTCAATGCACCTGCTGCATCCATGTACTTGTGCCAGAAATAGCCTTTCATTCGTTTTGTCACCACTATCTCACCACCTTCATTGTGAATGTCGGCGTATGGCAAATCAGTGAAGAAGCGGATGCTCGTTTCCTTCATCTCGCTTCTGACGCTTCTCCTCAGCGTGCCTGTATCAACAAGAATATGCCCACCTGGTCGAAGGGGGCTTCTGTGCCGTTCCCATGCCTCGCCGAAAAATGCCTCTCGCTCAAAGTTCTGGTCAAACTCGTCACTTAGGTCAACGCGGATGTCATTCAGAATCCTCTTAATAATAGTCTTTTCCTTGCTCATCATTCCAAAAATCAAGATACGGTTGAGCGTCTGCTGGAATCACATTCTTTGATTCAGCAGACGCTTTCAATATATTGTAAAATTGACGCTCACTGATAGCATACTCAGGATATATGAACCTGCGCCATATCTCACGGTTTGGAACACCGTCTTTTACGTGCTGGTCATATATCCTGTTGATGTCAGCAACACGTTTCTGATAACTTAGTCCGCGTCGCTTTCCCATAGGGCTAAATGTTTGTTGAATGTTTAACCTTTGGATGATATGGACGGATGTCAAGTGTCATTTCACAGCTCACTGTCACACGTCCACTTCCTTCACATTGTGGGCAAATGTCTTCGCCCTTCCTCCCAGTGCCGTGGCACATTCTACACAGTGCCACCTTGGGTGCCTTGGTTGTCGTTGTCTTCATTGGCTTCTTGTTTAGTTTCTGTTTGTTCTACATCTGTCACACTCAATGGGATGATGTGCCACTTGTTGTGTTCGTCCTTCCACTCAGCTCTGATGAACTGTTTGGTGAGCGATGGCTGATAAGCCTCTTCGATGATTTGCACACCTTCCTTGAATTGGTCGTTGTCGCTCTTGTCTGCCAGTTTGCGAAGCTGCAACACACGGCTTGCCTTCAAGTTGCCTGTTCCGTCACGGCTCAATAGCTGTAGGATGGTTGCCACAAGTTCCTTGCTTTTGGTGTCGGTTGCAAGGCTCTCGATGTACTGCTTGACGATGGCAATGCCGTCATTCACTGTGTCACGGTAGTCATCAATGCAGTTGTAACCAAGCGTGAGGCGCATCTTTCCGTTTGAATGGGTGAAGGTGTGTGTGCGCTGGGTGTCTTTAGTCATTTTCAGCACATTCGACTTGATGTTTATCACCTCGCCAAAGTTCTCATACACCTTGCGTTTCACCGCAAGCATTTGTTCCGACAGACTGCGAAGCTCTGGAATAGCAGCTTCCACCTCGCTGTCAACCAACTGAGCGTAAGCCTCACGGTCTTCCTTGCGCTTTTTTGCAGCTTCTTCCTTGGCTTGCTTCTCCTGGAACTGTTTGAAGGCTTCCGCCTGTTCTGCGGTCATTTCGACCTGTACTTTTGTTTCCATTGTCTTGTTGTTTTGATGGGTTATACTCTTAGGCATTCGGCTTTCCATCCAATGGGACGTACATCACCATCCTGCCTGGATTATCTATGTCTTCTTTCTCTTTCAAACCACCTTTGCGCTTGATGGCTCTGAGTTTCTTCTGGAAGTCTTCCATTTCGTCAAGGCGAATCTTTGAAAACTCCTTTCCACATATACGTGGATGCTTGCAGAAGTCGTTGATGCGCTGCCAGTCCGTTGTGTCCACGCCAATCTCTTGTATCAGCTTTAGGCAGATGGAACGGTTACGCTTCAATCGGTCTTTCCGTCCACTAAGTTTCTCCAGACCGTCACAGCAATCTTTGTATTCCTGTCTGGTCATTTCCTTCAAGCTCTCTGTGCGTCCAAATGTGTATTGGCTTACCACTTCCTTCTTGAAGTCCTCACGGTCGCCACAATAACATGGAAGCTCGTTGAAGGAAGCGTAGAAACGGCTAAAGTTTGTCACTTCCTGCTTCATTGCTGTTGGTTCTTGATGTCCTTGTACTTGATATAATACAAACGAGCCTGCAACACGCTTGCAGCCAAACTCTCTGTTAGATCCTCTGTTTCGAGGATAGGCACGTTGTCGAAGCACAAGAACATCTTGCCATGAAACTCTCTTGCTTGAAGTCTTGACATTGCTTCCAGTCTTAGAAGGGTCGCACGTTTTTCTTGTGCTTTCTTTTGGTAGCTCTCATGCTTGGCATGGAACCAGTCTTTTACAAATTGAATAAACTTACTCATATCTGTTGCTATTTTATAATTTTACTTCCGTTTGGTAGCCATGTTATTTCAACGATGGCTTTCATTTGCTTGTCGCCCAGGCAGACAGGGCAAGTGACCTTCACGCCTTCCCAGTTGGCATCACGTCCCCAGAACCACCCATTGCCATGACAATACTCACATTCATGTCCTTGGCTAATGATGCGCTCATGGGTGCCTTTGTATGATGGTGGATTCAACTCTATCACCTTTCGCTCCTTACTCATCGTTCAACACCTCCTTTCCTTCACCCAGATATTCACTTTTAAGGGCATCGGCTGACATGTCGTACAATCTGCTTGCCAATTCCCGAAACATAAGATCTTGATCCATATAGGAAAAATCCTTTGTTTTATTCTTGATAATTGCCACCAAACTCTCAATTACTTCTTCCATACGCTATATAGTTTGATAAGTTACTTTCAAATATCCATGCCACTGGATGATTCTGTTTGCCCACATCAGGCTCTTTGTTTTCAGAACAAACTGCCCTCTGTTCTTCTGTGAGCGCATCACATTCAAGTCGCACTCATAATTGTGTTCAAGCCATTCCGTCATGGCAGACTTGCATTGTTCTGCCGTCATCAAGATGAAAATGGTGTCTCCTTCCTTGTAGTTGTCCATACGCTTATACTGCATTACTGGTTTGTATTACTCCATCTTCCCATACGGTAAAAGCCTCACCTGCCTCGCCAATGGCTCGACCTTGGCAATATGCCTTATATCCTTGCACTCTCACCTTCATGCCTGCCATATACTTCAATCGGGCAGCTGGCTTGCCAAGCGGTTGCCCCTTGTATTCTTGGCTGATGAATATGAAACTCTTACGAGGAAATTCATCAGCAAGTGTCTTGGCTTGCTCATAGCTCCATTCTGAGTATTGGAAACTGTCAATGATGATGAACTTGGCACTTTTGCGCTTTTTGAGGCGTTCTTTCAGTTCGTCAAGAGTGTCATCGGTCGCCACTCGAAACTTGCCTTGCACCTCATTCATCTTGTAACGGTTGATACGGTCTTGAAAACTCTTGCTCACGCCTTCCTCGTAACTCAGATAAAGAACACCGCCATACGAGCAAAGTTCTTTGGCAAGCTGCATCACAAAGCTGCTCTTTCCACTTGCGCTCGACCCCGACACAAACCATGTTTCTGTTATGGAAGGGAATCCAAATACCTTGCTCCACTTCTCACCCCAGGGAATGGTGATATATGTCTTTGCAGCTATATCCCTGGGGCTATATGCTCGCTTTGCCATAATTATCTACCTTTTATATAACACCAACCCATCAAATGTTCAAGCGGAAGTGATACACCATGAATGGTTCTAAATACACTAAAGTTACCATCTTCATCAACCTCACCATCACACCATCCTCTGCATACTTTTAAATTGTCCATGACAAAACGAGCTTCACGTTTTTCATCAATGCTTTGCAATGTGTCTGGTGATTTCAATACCTTACGGCTTCCATCATTGAACGTTACCGTCATCTTATTTCCCATAATCATGCAAGTTTCAGTTTCTCAATCTCAGTATAGACACGGCGCAAACCGCCGTTTGTTTTTCTCACGATGGTTGCAATGTCGGCATCCTTTGGAGCGTTAGCCCTTGCCACCACTTCTGCCTGATGGCGCAAGAACTTATCACGTTCCTTGCCATCATCTGGTGTAACCTTGGAATATCTACCACCGTAACGGCTCAACATTTCGGTGTAACCAACCTTCTTGCACTCGATGGAGCGATTTATCTTCTCTTTCAGTCCATCCGCTCCCATCATGTACCAGGCGCAACAACGTTCGGTTGCATTCCAGAGGGCTTTGAGTTCCAAGAAAGCCTCATACTGCAAGTCTCCAGCTTCATCAAGGATGATAAGAGGGTGTTCGATGGAACGAAGGTAATAAACCAAATCCTCATACACATCGGCATAATGTCCCTTGCTGTCCACGCCAAACTCTGATGCTATCTTGCGAACCAACTTCAACTTGGTCTTTACTTGTGAACAGTCGATATAAACTGCATTCTTGTGACCTTGCACATAATAGCGTGCCGTGAAGGTCTTTCCAATGTTGGGTATGTCGCAAAGGATGCTGCTTTGCCCTGAGCCTTGACAGAACTCTATTTGCTTGGTGATATACTTGAAGGTCTCTGTTGGGGCTGCGTTCCACTCTATTTCGTTGCGCAAGGCCACATTCAGCTTTCTTGCAATGCTCAACCAGTTGGCATCACTCAATGCCTTTTCTGTCTGACCATTCTTCAACATACTATAAATGGATGTTGAAAGTCCAAGGGCGGTTGCGTGCTTTGCGTCACTTGGATAGTTTGACCTGTTGGCTGCTATCGCTGCCAGGATCTTTTTCTTTGTTGCGTCTGCTATTGTCATATTCTTAATCTTTAATCGTTATTATAATGATGTTTGAACGGTGTTTAAAGGTCGGCCAAAGCCCTTTCCTCTATGCTCATTTCTGGCATATATACTTCATCGGGGTCTTCTATCTTTGGCGGTGGAAGTACAAAGGTTTCCTCTGCCTCTTCCTTTGGCACATCCGACTTCATTACTCCAACCTTGCCAATGGCATTGTCCTTGACGTATTTCGTGAATGAGGCAACTTTCTTCTGTTGCGCTTGGTATTTCTCCAAGTCTTCATCAGTCTGTTCTGCCATCACACGGTTGTAGGTTTCCACTCGTTCCACTTGGTCAATGAATCTGTCACCTTGAAAGATGAACACCTCTTGTGGCTTGCCGTCTGCATCTGGAATGTAGTATGCCGTCACCTTATTGTTGTTTGGCTCCAGGCGTTCCAGCTTTTCGGTCTTGCTCAACCACCAATCTTCGTATGCCACTCTTACGGTGGAGTTTCTTCTGATGCTTGTTTCCACTCTCTCACCAATGTATCTTGCAAGCGTAAGTTTGTCAAGCGGTTGAAGGGTTGGATTGATGTTGGCAACAAGAACGTCCCATCTGCTCATGCCAGGGTACTTCTTTTGATTCGGGTGCAAGCTGTGATTCCACTCATAGTTGTCTTGGCGGTCATCAGCTATCAGTTGATCATAGCTGAAATATTCCTTATCCTCATACAGCTCATTGGTTTCATCACTGATTTTCTTACTTTCCGTTCGCCACTTGCCTTTTCCATAGAAACGGCCAATGCCCTCATGGTTCTTGTGGATGATGCTGCGTTTCTTCGCTCCGTTCAAGTTCTCTGCATATTTCTCTTGCGAGTTCTGAGGCGCACAGAAATGAACGAATGGGAATGCGACACCTGCTTGCAGAAATCCGTCCTTGTATTGCGACATCAAGTGATTCTCAACCTCAATACCTGCTGGCATACCCCAACCATTGCGTTCTATCAGTCTGAACATATCCCTAAAGCAGTCAAGCACCAGGATTTCATCCTTTTTCCTTGCGTAAGATGCGCCAATCACACATTGGCTGACCACATCATAAGCATAGTAAGCGTGAACCCTCTGCTTGGTGTCTTTCAACTTTCGTGTCAAGTCCACGTCATCCATTGTGATTTGGCTCAGAGAGAACTCACCTGCATGGCGGTGCATGTGCGGCATCTGTTCGTGCATGAAGGTGGTGTAACTCATAAGCTCATGTTCAATCAGTACCTTGTTTTTCGGTCGGTTCAAGTAGTTGGTGATTGTCGATTCACTCAAAACCTTTGGTTCACCGCTCTTGTCTGTGAAATCATCGGGGTTGAATAGTTCTCCAGTTTCTGGATCATAGACCTCTATTTCACCACATACAAACGAATTGTATAGTTCCAAGACACTTGTATTGAATGGCTTGTTAGGAAGTACCGCCAAACCCAAAATCAAGCGTTCCGTCTTGTGGTCAACCTTGCGTGCGCTTTGGTTTCCGAACTTGCCACTTATCAGACAGGCATAGCCAAACTTCTTGTATTCGGCTACCTTCTTTCTGAATCGCATGGTTGAAGCTGGTAGCGTATGGCCAAATTTATCTTTGAGTGTTTTGATGGTGGTTGCCATCTTTTCCCAGTCGTATTTTTCTCCCATCAGCTTCTTTGATGCGCTTGCACGGTTGTAGAGCTTGATGCAAGTGTTCAGAACTGAGGCGTTCACCACATATTCCTTCACTTTCTCTTGTGTGAGGTCAAGCCCTGTCTTGGCACGGTCGTTGAAGAAAGCAACGGCTGCTTGGTCGGTCTCATAGTTGGACGTTATCCAACCCTCCAGTCTCACAGTGTCACCACCAGGATAAAGTTCATCCACCATTTTGCGGTAGATGGTAGGAATGCTATCAACGGCAACCAGAGCATAACGTCCTTGCCCCTTACCGCTACGCACCACATTGATGCGCTTCCTGGCAGATAGCTGTTTGTAGTTCGAGGCAGTCATTATGCCACCGTCAACAAGCTCACGTGCTGAAATGCAAAGTGTGTTACCGTAATACTCCATTTCTCACCTCCTTGATTATTCGGCACAAACAGGTCTTGCGTACTTTTTGTAAAGCTCTGGGGTAGTCAAGATGTCGGCATCCCTCTGTGTCCATGCAGCAAAGATGCTTTGGATTTCTTCCAGTTGCTTGATTTTCACATCCTGGTATTGCTTCATCATCTTGCCCTTGTAGAACACATCCACATTGCCATTGGCTTTGTTGCACTCAATCATTGCACCATTGGGGAAGTATTGGCGCATATAGCCATCTGCATCATGGATGGTCTCAACCTCTGGGGCAACTATCATCACAATGCCACCTTTCTGCTTGGCATATACACGGATGCGCTTTGCCTTGTCACTTTCGCCACGCTTTGCGTCAAAGTTCAGGGCATAATAAACCATTTTCCCTGTAACGTTGAACGCTGCCATGATGTCCTGGCGAACTTCTCTTGTTACGTCAATGTACTTTTTCATTGCTTCCATTTTTAATCGTTATACAAATCTTGTTTTATCTTTTTAAGATGCAAAATTCGTCTTTCTCACGTCTTTTTTGTATCTTTGGCGCGGTGTTCCTTTAGTAACACGGTGCAAAGATACAGAATTTCTGTATAATAACAAAATTAAATTCAGAAAATATGGAAGTATATAAGCAGATTTTAACAAAAAATGAGATAAATGTACGCTTTATCATGGCTATCAATGCGATTTTGGACAAAAAAATGGTAAATAGCAAGGTTGATTTAGCAGAATCTCTGAACGTAAAGCCTTCTAAGTTTTCAGAAATTCTGAATGGTAGAATGAACGTAGGGGTCGATATGATAGCAACTTTATGCGACCTTTACAGAATTTCACCTGATTGGATTCTGATGAGCAGAGGAAATAATATGTTCCGTGAAACATATAAGATGCCTAAGATATGGGTTGATGATGAGCCAAGCGATTTAGACACAACTTTACCATCTACCAAGGAAGTAAATAATGCGCCACAGCTTTCTGATAACCCAAACATAGGCAAGCCATATTACGATGTTGATTTTATGGGAGGCTTTACAGAGGTCTTCAACTCTCAGAAAAGCGTACCAGACACAAACATTGTCATCAGAGGGTTCGAGAAAGCTGATTTATGGTGCAATGTTACAGGTCATTCAATGGAGCCAAAAATCAACCATGGCGACATCATTGCCCTTCGCCAATGTACGCTGGATGATGTCCAGTATGGCGAAATATACGCTGTTGTGCTTGACACGATACGAACCATCAAGATATTGCGCAAGTCTGATGATCCTGACAAGCTCCGTTTCATCCCAATCAACTTGCAAGATTTCGATGAACAAGAATACCCCAAATCAAGGATATTGAACATCTTTGAGGTCATTGGTAGCATCAGCAAGTTCTTTTAACCTCATAGTGACACCCTCTTTGGTACTCCAAGTGGGGTGTCACCCCCTCTTCATCGCCTCAAAAGCCCTATATATTATATATAATAAGGTGTAAACTTCAAAAATCGTTGCTCACAAAGGGGTAGTTTCTTCACAATTAACCGAAAAAAGTGGTTAGTTTCTTCATTCAGCTTTTTGTATGCCAACGACCCCACTTTTGTAACCCTTAATTCTCGAAAGTGTAACCCTTAACTGTAACCCTTAGTGTAACCCTTACCCCAAAATCGCCACTTTTCAACACGAAAAAAGGGAGCCGTAAAGCCCCCTCATTCATATTCGGTTTGAATACCATAAATAAGCCGTTCTAACGGCGTTTTAACCACTTCCTTTCATAGACCCCTTGCCGACCACCCGAAATAAGCGTAGATTGCTTTATAATAGCTCGTTTCGTGATTATAGACCCATTCCCAGACAGCCCAGCATGAAGCAAGTAACTCTTAGTACATCCGACCTCTTCTGAGGTCAGCACGGTATAAACCGCCGATATGCTTGAAAAGTAGAAGTCTTTCAAACCATTATGTTTGCCCACAATAAGATGGACGTGTATAACCTTTGCCATATCAATTCATTTAAATTTCGGTGCAAATATACCAAATAATCATTATATGGAATAATTTTGCATTTTAAATAATCATAAAAGGGCGAAAATAAAGGGTAGCGATTGCCACCCATGCACAAGCCCCATCATCCTCATGTAAGCCATTTGTAAACCTCATTCAAGTCCACCGCCCTCAAACGCAAGCCAGAAGGCCACAGAATTAAACCAAAATTAAACTCATGTAAACGTTTCGTTTTGTGTCGCTCTTCATGCAAGATTATCGTAACTAACTATATTTCAAAGACTTCACCCGATTTTGGGGCATAAGGCTTTATATACGCTTCGTTCTGTGCCCTTTAGATACTCAAGAATATGATTGAGTAAGATTATATACTGAGAAATCGCCAGCGAAGCTGTAGAAAGGCTTCACTGGCGATTTTACAAGAGAGATTTATCTATGTGTTAACAAAACAAACTCGCTCCAAATTGGACTTTGATTGGATATCAATTAGAGCGAGTGCTTATCCAGTGAAATCCCAATATTCTTGCAGCCTCATTGATGCCCAGTATGGAGACACCTTCCGTTGTGGCAAAGCAAATCTTCGACAGAGAGTCCAAAGAGTACTCCCTGCCGAAATATCTACATATCATCTGCAGGCAGGTGATACCGCATTGCATGCTGTCATGCTGATGTTCTATCTTTATATGTGCCATTACTAAAAATGAAAGAATATAGACATTAATATTGTTCTACCTCGCAACTGATACTCCTTGCTCGTACGGGTCAACCCCGAATAAACGGTATAGCCGTAAGTGCGCTGATTGAAAAGATTAAGCGCAGTCAAACTCAATTCCATACCATTTCTGAAACCATAACTGGTGGATGCATCGGCAAGAGT
>NZ_QUCG01000180.1:0-606 GCF_003473645.1 Prevotella sp. AM23-5
GCATCGGGAATATTGGCTGTCTTCACGTTCTGGGTAACTGTGAAATCCTCCAGTTCGTTGTAGATGAAACTGATTTTGTAGCGCTTGGAAGCCTTGTCGAGGTCGATGAGGACGTCCGACATGCTGCGGTCGTGATAGTTGCGCTGGATGTGCTGTGCGCTCATCGCCAGGGCGAACGTGCACAGCAGGAATATGATGGCTGAAAATCTTCTCATAATGATGTTGCTTTTTATTTGTTATTTTACAATCAGCTCGTTTTGTTGCAATTCGATGTTTACATTCTCGAATTGGTTCAGTTCTTTTACGATGTTCTCGATGCTCGAATGACTGTTCCATTCGTAATAGAGGCGGAGGGTCTTGTCCTCGTTATTCTCAAACTTCACTTGTAAATCATAATAAGAAGCAATTTCAGAAAGTATCTGCTCGAAAGCCACATTCTCGAAAGTCTTGTGAATGGCTGGCTTTTCTGGTTTCGGATGAGTCAGGGAATCCGTTGCTGCTACCTGCTTTGCGGAATCTGATTTTATGACTTCCGGATGAGTATCAGCCGTTACCTGGGTAGGTTCCTGGCTGCGCTTGATGTAAGTATGGATTGCGGCAAAGGCA
>NZ_QUCG01000180.1:616-949 GCF_003473645.1 Prevotella sp. AM23-5
GCAATACCCGAAATCAAGACAAAACCGGCGATGGATGCTGCCAGCTTACGCCAGGAAGTTATAGGATGAGTTGCTTTTTCCTGAAGTTGATGCTCCTGGCTGAATTTCTCCCATTCCTCATCTATATTAATAATAGGAGAGGTTTTTTCAAGTGCAGAATCCACTTCCACCATCGTCTGATAGAGTTTTCGGCATTCCTCATCCTGCAATATTTCACGAATCTCCTCATCAGAATACTTCTCCTGATGGTCGATGATATCCAGTATTTTTTCAAACTTGTCCATAATAAATCTGCTAAGGGTTAAACTTTTGCTTTAATTTTCTGATGCCTTG
>NZ_QUCG01000181.1:0-920 GCF_003473645.1 Prevotella sp. AM23-5
TTGATGATATAATCACCCACAAAATCACGAGCCACCGTAAGATGACTGTCGGACCAGCTCTTGCGGATGTAGGCATTGGCAAAGATGGTAGCAAGAGGACGCTTATAGTTGATGTTGAAGGAAACATGCTTGCTCCTGTCGGCGGTATAATCCACGAAACCCGTATAAAGATTACGGTAATCACGCATCAGCAGTCCCTGATAGAAATTCTGTTCGTCCACTTCCCGTTGAGCGATTCCACCGGAAAGCGTAGCCTGCAAACGGGCGGTGAGGAAATAGCTCACGCTGAGTTGAGGAGCAACCAGTGTCTTGCTGGCGTTCTCTTTCGCTCCCATCAACTTATCATTATAATAATAAGGTGTAAAGGTGATGGGCATCTGGAAACGGATATGCCAGCCACCCTGGTTATACTCTGCCTCCGGCGAAGCATAGGCACGGAAGAAGGTCATGCCTATCTGATTGCGCATATTTCCCAGGGAATCGGGTACTCCCTCCAGATGACTCTTCATCGTTCTGCTCAATACCTGCAAGCCAACCTTCATCATCACGGTAAAAGGCTTGAGGAAAAAGCCGAGCGAAGTATTGGTATGACTGAAGAATGCTGCCGAACGAACACTTTGATAAGCCGTTTGCTGCGAATTATCAACAGACAGAGAGTGCGGATTCACCATATAAGCATTATACGTGTTGAAGGTATAGGTTCGCTTACCACTCCGATGCAACAGTTCCAGCTTGTCTGATACTTTATACTTCGGCATCTTGACCTGCTGATGATTAGGATAAGAGCCGTCAATATCCATCATGACATCATTCCAGGCCAGGTCGGCGGAAAGCTGATTGGCAACATACGACTTTTCGCCATTCGAAGTCAGCGTAAAGTCGGCAACCAACCTGTTCTGCTTCTGCTTAGCCTGTTCATC
>NZ_QUCG01000182.1:0-920 GCF_003473645.1 Prevotella sp. AM23-5
TTGATGATATAATCACCCACAAAATCACGTGCTACTGTAAGATGACTGTCAGACCAGATCTTACGGATGTAGGCATTGGCAAAGACGGTGGCAAGAGGACGCTTATAGCTGATGTTGAAGGAAATATGCTTGCTCTTGTCGGCGGTATAATCCACGAAACCCGTATAAAGATTACGGTAATCACGCATCAGCAGACCCTGATAGAAATTCTGTTCATCCACTTCCCGCTGAGCGATTCCACCGGAAAGCGTAGCCTGCAAACGGGCTGTAAGGAAATAGCTCACGCTGAGTTGAGGAGCAACCTGTGTCTTGCCGGCATTCTCTTTCGCTCCCATCAACTTATCATTATAATAATAAGGTGTAAAAGTGATGGGCATCTGGAATCGAATATGCCAGCCACCCTGGTTATACTCAGCCTCCGGCGATGCATAGGCACGTAAGAAGGTCATGTTCAATTGATTGCGCATATTACCCAGAGAATCAGGAACTCCCTCCAGATGACTCTTCATCGTTCTGCTCAATACCTGCAAGCCAACCTTCATCATTACGGTAAAAGGCTTGAGGAAAAAGCCGAGCGAAGTATTGGTATGACTGAAGAATGCTGCCGAACGAACACTTTGATAAGCCGTTTGCTGCGAATGATTAACAGATAGGGAGTGCGGATTCACCATATAAGCATTATACGTGTTAAAGGTATAGGTTCGCTTACCACTCCGTTGCAACAGTTCCAGTTTGTCTGATACTTTATATTTCGGCATCTTGACTTGCTGATGATTAGGATAAGAGCCGGCAATATCCATCATGATATCATTCCAAGCCAGGTCGGTGGAAAGCTGATTGGCTACATAAGCCTTTTCGCCATTCGATGTCAGCGTAAAGTCGGCAACCAATCTGTTCTGCTTCTGCTTAGCCTGTTCATC
>NZ_QUCG01000183.1:0-379 GCF_003473645.1 Prevotella sp. AM23-5
CGATTTTCAGCAGCTTTCAATTTGAAACTGCGTTAATAATCCTAACTCGTAAGATAAAGAAGAGAGAAATATCGAGTTGTTGTTTGAAAAACATAGAAATCCATCCTAAACTACTATTAAATAATCATTTAAGCCATTATGGAGCATCTATCCGTACTCCTCGAAAATCGTACTCAATTACTCAGTTACTCAATTACTCAGTTTTATTCTGCCCGTATGTTTCTTCCTGTATAGATAGTATATTATATATTTATATATATATAAATATATAATATAAAAAATATACTTTCAATTTATAATCAAGTTACATGTATAGGGGTCTAGAAATAAACTGAGTAATTGAGTAACTGAGTAATTGAGTCAAATCGAGCCAAATCCT
>NZ_QUCG01000183.1:389-886 GCF_003473645.1 Prevotella sp. AM23-5
CAAATCGAGCCAAATCCTAGCTTCGTGTCTGTATCAACAGATAATCTCCGTGTGGCTTCTTCTGATGTAAATAAAACTCTAAATATGACTCTCAAAATACGCTCAAAGATTTGCATATTCCTCTACCGCCATCTGATCTACCGCCATCTGATAAGTAGGTTCACTACCTACTGCTTCTGTGATAACATCCGGCACATATCCACTCGTCACCTCAATTTAACTGGTATTTAATTAAAAATACGTTTATTATTGTTAAAGCATTCTAAAACGGGGGGGGGATTTTGTAGTATCTACAAAGTTATATACCTTTGCAATCAGAAATCAGTCTCCAAGTAATATAGAAGGGGATTGGTTGAAATATGTTGAGGACCATTTGATAAGTCATAATAGGTTTATATTGGTTTACAACAATGTTTATATTGCTTAATAACAATGTTTTATATTGCTTAAAAACAATGTTTTATATTGCTTAACATAAAGCTCTAAAGCAGCCAAAG
>NZ_QUCG01000184.1:0-431 GCF_003473645.1 Prevotella sp. AM23-5
AAGAAGCTATTGGACTAGGTGCTAAGTGGGCTATCAATGAGTCTTTGAAGGACTTGTGGTATCCTGCTAGTGAAGAGCCAAAGAAAGCGAAGAATCTCATATTGGAAACAACCTATGAGTACGGAAAGCCTATTTATCATCTTATAAAGTATATGCCAAATGGTAACAATGTTTGTGCTTGGAAAGAATGGTATAAAGGTGCTCACTTATCTCGTTGGCTCTATATTGATGATTTATTACCAAAGGAAGGAGGTGAGCAATGAAAGAACTTAAAGATTTGGTGGCTGGTGATGATGTACTAGTTGTAGGTAGGTCTTGCAGATATATCGCCAAAATTGATAAAGTAACAAAGACTCAAATTGTTGTTAATAACGCTAGATTTAGAAGAGATTCGGGCTGGCAATGCGGTGGTGATAGATGGAATGTTAGAA
>NZ_QUCG01000184.1:441-834 GCF_003473645.1 Prevotella sp. AM23-5
ATGGAATGTTAGAAGAATATCTGTTCCTACAGAAAAGGAAATATCAGATATTGAAGAAGAGGATCTTCGTAAGGCTCTCATCTACGTTATCAGTTCTTCTGATTTTGAACGTTTATCAACAGATAAGTTAAAACAAGTGTACAATATTGTAAAAGGCAAAGAATGAAAGAGCTTAAAGTAGGAGAAAGAATTACTGTTACTCTTGAAGTTGTTAAACAATCAGGTTGCAGAGGTTGTTTCTTTGAGACACCTGGGTGTATTGCACCCTATAAATTTAAATGCGGTCGTACAAGTCGCTCAGATAATCAGAATGTAATCTTTAAAGAAGTTAAGGAGTAAAGCGTATGGATATAGAATACATTCCAGGAGATTTGGTAATGACTAATGGAGTAC
>NZ_QUCG01000185.1:0-821 GCF_003473645.1 Prevotella sp. AM23-5
CGTGTAGGAATAATATCTTCTTCATGCTCAAATCATTTGATAATGATGCGCCTATAATCTAGGAGGATAAGCTATGCTCAACTCCATATCAGCGCAATATATCTGCAAAAATACAAAAAATATTCAGAAAAGTGATTATATGGATGGATTTTGTTTGCAGGGCGAACTTGATTTAACCTTATTTTATAAGATAGAGGGATGTTTTGAAAAACCGAAATTCTTAATGACCTTAATGACCGGATTTAAGGGGATTGAAAAATGAAAATGACCCTTCATGACACTGACCCTTCATGACACCTGCGGAAATAAATAAACCGCTCCACCTATTTATATATATATAGGAGGAGCGGTTGTAATAGATAAAATCATCTCAAAAACTAATCACATGCAGATTTCATTCTGCTTTCCTGCATCATACTTTCTGCCTTCCTGCTGCTTACACGCAGCTTGAAACACCGAGCGAAGTGGCTATTGCGGTGAGAATGCTAATCGCAATCTGAATCACCATTTTCCAAGTATCCTTCTTCATAGACTTCTACTTTTTAGAGACTTACATTGTCGTCGCCACCGCCTTCACTGCCGGTATTGCCGCCGCTGGTACCCTGGTCACCAGTGGTTCCGCTACCGCCAGCTCCCTGCGTTCCGCTGCCTTCAGTTCCGGTGGTTCCGCTACCGCCACCCTGGGTTCCGTCACCATCACCGCCGCCGTCTGGATTGATAGGCACGTTGAGGTCCACGTTGGTCTTGCCCTCCTTGATTGCCTTGATCACGGCAGCCTGAGCGCTGCGGCTGGCCACGAGGTTGAATTCTGCGTCGTCGAG
>NZ_QUCG01000186.1:0-794 GCF_003473645.1 Prevotella sp. AM23-5
TTCTCCTTGACTTCCTCGGTAGATAGCATCGGGTTGAGAGCATACGGCAGATAGTTCTCACAAAGGTCTTCTATCTCATCGCTACTCATTCCGCAAGCAGTTACCTTCTCCCCTCTCTTCTCTTGCTCGTCTGCTCGAAAACAAGAATCCGATAACGATTTTAATAACACTCCCAAGGTGTGATAACCAAATAACTTTCCCATATCATTATAATCTAGAGATTAAACTTTGACAGCCCTTGCCTGAGAAATACTTATCGGCAAAACCATATACATAAAATATAATGGTCATTACAAGTATTACAGCATTAGCTTCCACCATTTCGTTGGTGGTGAAAACATTCCAGTATACGATATGAATAGCATTTATCCCAAATAGGTAGATTATCATCGGAATACGCCATCTGTAGCAGAGCCAAAAGAATCTGCTCGCAATTATAAGTACAAGCGGATGGATGTAAACGGAAAAATAGATAAATGCTGCCGATACCCAATTCTCCTTAAACCATACGCACATTTCTTTTTCATGAGACGCAAATGTTACCATGCATGCAATATGAAAAAGCATGATAAACAGAGGCATCACTTCACAATAATACTTAAACCAAGTGAGTAGCTTTATGCTGTAGCCTCTACCTGCAAGGATAATGACGTTTATCATTTCGCTAACGTCCATGTCCTTAAACATTACTCTTGACAACTGTACAACACCGACTGATTGAACTAACCGATGGACTTCATCTTCTTCTTCTTTAGTCATAAGCTATTATATTTTAGTTGATTTAAAAGATTGAT
>NZ_QUCG01000187.1:0-740 GCF_003473645.1 Prevotella sp. AM23-5
ACACCAGAGCATAATACATATCTCATCATCCGCCTCAATTTTGCCGAGGTGGCAGCAGGATTGGATGACTATAAGGATGGACTGGACAACCATTGTCGCCTTGTATTCAATTTCTTTTGTGACATCTATGCACATATTCTTCCTACTGGTACCAAGGAAGGATTGCAACAGGAGCCTGATGCGGTATCCAAGTTGAGATTTCTTTGCCAGAAGTGTCAGGAGGTGGGAAAGAAGATTTATCTCTTCATCGATGAGTACGACAACTTCACCAACATGATTCTTGCCCATGAGGAGCATCTCGTGAGGTATCGCAACCAGACCCACGGAGAGGGATACTTGCGCCAGTTCTTCAACACCATCAAGGGTGCTGCTGGCAATACCCTGGGCAGAGTGTTCGTCACGGGAGTAAGTCCTGTGACCATGGATGACCTGACCAGCGGATTCAACATCGGAACCAACTACTCCCTAAGCCCAAAATTCAATGAGATGGCGGCCTTCACGGAAGAAAAAGTCAGAAAGATGCTGGATTATTACAGCAGCGTCCTGCCGTTCAATCACACCACCGATGAGCTGATCAAGGTGATGAAGCCATGGTACGACAACTATTGCTTTGCCGAGAAGAGATATGGCAAGACCACGATGTACAACTCCGTGATGGTGCTCAATTTCATTAGCAACTATATAGATAATGAGTACGACATCCCCGACTCCATGGTGGAGACCAACATCCGTATCGACTA
>NZ_QUCG01000188.1:0-718 GCF_003473645.1 Prevotella sp. AM23-5
TTCAGTCTTCGGATTTCCACATCCTGCTCGCCGATGAGTTTCTTGTCAAGTCCCATCTGCACCTCCTGCTGATGCAGCAAAGCCTTCTGCTGAATCAACCGAGCATCCTGGTCTGCTATCCAAGCCTTCTGCCCATCTAATCGGGCCTTCTGCTCCTCGATCAGTTTCTTCTGCTGTTCCAGCAGTTCCTCCTTTTTCTTCAGGGTAGCTCTGAGAATCTTCTCGGCATAGCGAATCGTCTCCTCCTCGCTCTCCCCCTCATGCACCGGGATATAACCGCCCGTCTTGCGAATCTGCGGCAGCACCACCGAGGTAACCCAATCCTTGAACTTCACCGCCGTAGCCAGTTTCGAACCGAGCACCAGAGCATAAAAACCGCTCTCGTTGACGAAGATCATCTGAACAACCAAACCCCTTCCACTACATTCGCCATAGCGGTTTTTAACAGTTCTAGTGACACTATATTTTATAGTATCACTAGAACTAACACGCTGTTTTACTGTATCATACGCTCTCCTATACCCGAGCACATCACACAAATCCTTCGCACAGAACCAAGGCTCGCCCTTCTTATCTATAGTAGTGCGAACCATTCCGAACTCCGGATTCTCAAACACAGCAACCTGTGCAGCCTGTTTCTTATTGGCTTCCTTCTTGTCGGCCACCTTCTTACCAGTCTGCACACACTTCTTGGCAGAGCCGGCATTCTTGCCATCCT
>NZ_QUCG01000189.1:0-716 GCF_003473645.1 Prevotella sp. AM23-5
AGTGACAACCTTTTTCAGGGAAGTACACTCTCTTGCTATCCAGGCACAGGCTTCGGCATCTGCCAAGGCATTGTGGTGCTGGGTGAGGTCGTAACCGCAATAGGCGGCTACGGTCTGGAGCTGATGGTTGGGGAGGAGAGTGCCCAGCTTTCTTCGGGAGGCACGGCAGGTGCAATGGAATTCGTAGCCGGGATATTCCATCTGATACATCTGGAATACTGCCTTCAGGCAGCCTTCGTCGAAGGGGGCGTTGTGGGCTACCAGGGGCAGACCTTCTATCTTGGGCGCAATCTCTGCCCAGACTTTCGGGAAGACATCCGCATTCATCGTGTCTTCCAGAGTCAGACCGTGAACCCGAGTGTTCCAATAAGAGTAATATTCCGGTTCGGGCTTGATGAGGCTGTAGTAGCTGTCTGCTATCTCGCCATCCCTCACTATCACGATGCCCACCGAGCAGACGCTTGTACGCTGCTGGTTGGCCGTTTCGAAATCTATCGCAGCAAAATCTTTCATTCCCTTATCCTCTTTTCCAACACCTTCTGCAGATTATCAGAAGGATTCATCCCCAGCTTCTTTCGGATATTGCCACGCTGGGTGGTGATATTGGATTCTGTCTTATTGAGCAGGATACCGATTTCACTCAACTTCTTATTCTGCAGGATGAGATAACAGATTTCCCTCTCAGATGCAATACTCTGTTAATTCTTATGTAATCG
>NZ_QUCG01000019.1:0-5997 GCF_003473645.1 Prevotella sp. AM23-5
CAAAGCCAAGAAAGAGCACGGAGTTTAATATTCCGTGCTTTTTTTGTACATCAGGAAAAGTCAAGAGGGTGAATCATAAACTTATGACACACCCTCACTTTACCAAAAGAGCAAGTACGGGTTCAGTAAGTCCAGTGGAAGGGTAGCAACTCAAGTAGTTCAGTCGAGCAACTCAAGTAGTTCAGTAAGACAATTCAAGTATTTCAGTAAGCGAGTTCAGACGTCTCAGTTAGCTGATGCAGACGTCTCGATAAGCTTACAGATACGTCTCCGTTAGCTTACGCAGTAATATCTGTAACCCGATGCAGCCATATTCTTAACCCGATACAGTCATATCCGTAAATGCTATACCGATCAAAATCGGCTGCAAGGGTACGAATTTCAGCGAATATTTGCAATACCTTGAAGTAGGTAAAGTTTATACGTGGATACGACGATATAGGGAATAGGTCTCTGTTGTATAGATATTATGGGTAGAAAAAAGACAATGAAGATGTGCCAAGCTTGGAAGCTCTTGGCACATCTTTGTTTTATGACGTTTAATATAACTTGAAATTAATGTCAAGTTTTATAGTCTGATTGAGTTCGGAACTATTGGTGAACGTCCCATAGAGTCTGCCATCAATGCCAGACCAAACACGACTTGAATAATCCCACGTCACGCCATTATGTTTCTCGGTTATAGGGTCTGGTGTAACCGTAAAATAATTCCATTCGGTAGAAATCTGAGAATGCTCCGTAGGAGTGTAAGTAACAGTATTTTCTGTTCTTGGATTCTCTACGGTAATATAGCATTTGTCCTTTGTTTGAACAGATGTAGGGTCATTGTTAGGTGATGCTATCATACAATTAGTCCTTGAAATATTATCAAGATGAAGGCAAAGGGTAACAACAGAATCTGGTGTATCTACAAGTTTTACCTTCCAGTCAAACATAGAGATCTTCTCTTCATTTTCTCTGACAATAAAATTATAATCAGATTTTGTAGAAGAAACCAAGGCGTTAATATCATTCATTGAGATTTCTGTGTCGTTCAACTTTCCCTTAACATAACTCTGATGATATATAACTTCTTCTGGCTCGTCATCTTTTGAGCAAGATGCCAATACTATTAGCATAAAGAATACCCATACAAGCATCTTGTAGTTTTTACTCTTCAACACTTTCTTTACCACGATTAAATTCATTTAAATACAATTTTTAATAAAACATTAAATTTTTCGGATGCAAAATTATAACGTTACTTCGGTTCGTGCAAGTCCAATCACCATGAGTCGGAGAAATTGGGATATGAGTCCCTATAAATTGCAGATGAATCTTGTCCTACTACCCAATAACATGGTTTGTAGGCGAAAATAACGGATTCATGGGCGATTTTTCGTCTTTCATAGCTCTAACTATTGGTAATTTCGTAAAAAAGCACTAAATTTGCACACAAAAATGAGTAATATGAGCAAATATAATAGTTTTATAAAGAATTGGTGCATCATATCCATCGCCACCTGTATTTTTTCCTACATAATGTGGGGATTGATGGACTTTGAAACATTCGTAGGCACAGGTCTCACCATTGAAGACTTGTGCTTCGACATTGCATATTGTTCCTTTTACACATTGTTTTCTTTGTGGGTTTCATTTTTCTTGGGTAACATCTTTGTAAGAGACAAGATAAGCTATCCTCGCTTTGCCACCCATATCCTATTGTTGCTGCTAGTCAATTCTGTTTGGGCTGTTGCATTTGAAAACATATTTGATAATCTTTGGCATGCTGGGAACAATGTGTATTGGGACAGATTATATGTTTTTGGATTAATCGCCACATTGCTGACCATGGTGAATGCGTGCATGTATTATTGTTCCATCCTCATCAGAAAAGAGAAGGAAAACGTAGTGCTTACCAATAATCTCTTGCGTCAGCAGATGAATCCGCATTTCATATTCAACAGCATTAACACGTTGGCAGACTTGATTGAGGAGAATCCTGTACAGGCAGAAAGTTTCACTCTGAAATTCTCTGAAATCTACAGATATGTAGTCACACATTTGGATGATGAGACGGTGCCTGTACATGAAGAGATTCATTTCGTGAAGAACTATTGTGAGCTTCAAGAGATAAGTTCTCCTCATACCATACATGTGGAAATTGCCGAAGAACTGGAAAGATGCAAGAATAAGACTTTACCATTGGCGATACAAATGATGGTAGAGAATGCGATAAAGCATAACTGTCATACTAAGGAAAGTCCGCTTTCTATCTCTGTGTATTGTCATGGCGAATATATTATCGTTAGAAATGTAGTGAATCCGATAAAGAGCACTTTACCTACAACACAAAAGGGATTGTCAAACTTGCGTCTGCGCTATAGTCAATTAGGAAAGGAACTAGTCGTTAGTAACGATAATAAATATTTTGAAGTCAAACTTCCAATCTTATCAAAATCATGAAAGTTTTAATCATAGAAGATGAAGAGCGTGGATTCTCAAGACTAAAGCGCCTCTTGCAAAACATAGACAACTCTCTGGAGATACAAGGACCACTGACCACGATGAAAGCAGTCATAAACTATCTGCAAAATCCGCATGATGAGGATATTATCTTTGCGGACATTAGATTGGGTGACGGTGATGTGTTCGAGGCTTTCTTGGAGATAGCCCCAACTTCACCTGTTATTTTCACCACGGCTTACAGCGAGTATGCTTTAGAAGCATTCAAAAGCAACGGTATCGCTTATCTTCAGAAACCGATATTGCATGAAGAATTAGAAAAGGCTCTTGCGAAAGCTAAAGCCATGTGTAATCAAAGCATAGACTACTCAGCCCTAATGGAGAAAATGGGGATGCCTGTTGGTAAGAAATGGAGAAAACATTTCCTTGTGCATATATTTGATGGCTTCAAACTTATCAAGACAACGGACATAAGCTATTTCTTCTCAGAGAATGGTGTTGTTAGAGCATTCCTTTGTTCTGGTAATTCCGTAACCATCAATCAATCTTTGAATGATTTGGAGCAGCAACTGAATCCCGATTTGTTCTTCCGAGTCAACCGACAATATATGGTGAATATTGATAGCATAGATAAACTCGCCAATTTCTTCAAATATAAAATGACCATTAGTCTTCATGGCTTCCCTGATTTGCGAATCGTAGTCAGCAAAGACAGATTTACACAATTGAAGAATTGGTTAGATAGATGAATTATGATATATCTTGGCTTAGGAGAGGTTGCATATCCATTAGCAAACTCCCTAATCCAAAAAAGAAAACTGTTGATAACAAAGAATAAAACATAATGAAGAATAGATTTTTAAGCATTGTATGTATTACTATTTCGATGATAGCATTTTGCTCTAACAAAGTTTACGCACAAAGCAAGTTTCATTTTGACATAGACTATCACTATAATCTCGGACTTTCAACTTCAAACACAAATGGAAGTGGACATTGGGGACGTGGTGATTATAAAATGGGTGGAAATTCCATCCATTTTACAGGTCGCTATGATGTAAGTGATAAGTTTTCAACTGGTCTCGGCTTTGGATGGGATAGATATACAGAGTTTGACTATAACACTCTGCCCATCTTTGCCACATTGAGATACAAGCCTATCAAGACTTTGAAGAATGCCTATTGCTTCACAGATTTAGGATATGGCATCAAGCCAGAAGACACCTACAATTCTGGCTTCTTGATGAATTTGGGTATCGGCTATACCAAGATGTTTTCCGCTCATTTCGGACTAAACTTTCAGATAGCGTATAACTATAAAATATTTGATGATGGAATCATGAGCTTGCAGTCTGACGAAAAGGGGAATTATCTTGACTGTGAATACGATGACACTATAAGACATTCTATCTCTTTCGGTGTGGGTGTTACTTTCTAAGTTCGTTTACTGTCATTGCCTTTGATGATAGTCATGTGTAACTGAGTACCATCCGTGAGGCGTTTGCATCAAACGGCATCGTATGTGACACTGCTGAATGCAGGAGAAGTTGAACGACAAAATGCGAAAGGATGATGAATTGGAAAGAATGAGACGATAAAATGGCATGAAGTAGGTATTTGGATTTTTTTCGTAGAAATTCAACAGAAAGTTAACAAAAAATTTGGTAAAGTGAAAATAAAAGCATATTTTTGCAGATTAAATAAGTACATAACATTAAAAACAAGAAGATTATGGCAATAGAAATTAAAACAATACCTGTCCTTCATGGTGAGGCAGCAGCTCGTTTCGTTGAAGCAGCTGATGAGGCATTGGAAAAGCGTGGCTCCATTGACTTCTCCAAGCAAGTAGCCAAGGCACGTGCTATATTAAAACGTTCAAAACTGTACATTTAAAATGTTAGAGCAATGTGATTTTATGGAACTGACAGAGGAAGTCTTGCAGCAATGCAAAGGCTTCACTTGTAAGGATGAGGACATAACAGAGTTCTTCACCCAAGACTATGCTGACTATACCTATCAGTTGCTTGGAAAATCATATTGTTTTGTTAAACCAGATACATCTGAAATAGTCTGCGCATTTACAGTCGCTAATTCGAGTGTAAAAGTAGATTCACTTCCTTCAAACCTTCGGAATAAGCTTAATAGAAAGATTCCGAATGCTAAACGAAGACCGCAGTATCCAGCAGTGTTGGTTGGACAGTTGGCAGTAAGCGATTTATTCAGTGGACATCATGTGGGAGATGAATTGTTGGATTTCATCAAATCATGGTTTATAGACCCATTGAATAAAACAGGATGCCGATATGTCATTGTTGATGCCGTCAACCATCCGAAAGTGTTTGAATATTATCAACGAAATGGTTTCAAGTTCTTGTTTTCGTCAGATGAGGAAGAATGGACCTTTTTGCATAACAAAGGTCTAGAGCCAACAACTCCGATAGAGCCGATGAAGACACGACTGATGTACTTTGATTTGATTTATCTTCGCACAAAATAACAAATAAAAGATTTGCAATTCGCCTCAAGCGAGAACGCAGCATCACGAATTTGGAGATATGAAAAGCCTACGGCTGCGGATTGCAAATCCGCTTTAAAGTGGTCGAGCCTTTTTTGTCTGCGGATTACAAATCCGCAGGAACGCCTAACGGCCCCTAACGGCCCCTAACGCCTAACGGACTTGCGAGCTGTTGATTTATGACACACCCTCTTGTGGACCTTCAGCCCGTACTTGAACCACATGCGAAAGTTCAGTATATTTATAAACAAGCAAGTTGATATTTATTCACTTGCGAAACTTGAATAAATTATAAATTGTAAATTATAAATTAATTATGACTCCTCCTCGACTCTTGTGGAAGTCTGTACAAGACTATGTTTTGATTGCGATAGGTATGATTTCCTACGCCATTGGATGGAACGTATTCCTCTTGCCAACCAATGTAACAGCAAGCGGACTTCCTGGTATCTCCAGTATCATCTATTGGGCAACCGGTTGCCCTGTGCAAATTCCGTATTTCATCGCCAACGCCACCTTATTAATATGTGCGTTCAAGATTTTGGGAGCTAAGTTCTGCGTCAAGACCGTTTATGCCGTCATCGTGGTAACCGCCTTGACCTCCTTCTTCTCCAGTCGTTTAGGCGATATTCATCTCTTGGAAAACCAACCTTTATGGGCTGCTTTCCTGGGTGCCGTTTTCTGCGGCTGCGGTATCGGACTCGGTTTCTCTGTTGGTGGAAGTACGGGTGGTACGGATATCATTGCCGCCATCGTCAACAAGTATCGCGACATTTCTCTGGGTAGAGTGATTATGATATGCGACATTTTCATCATCAGTTCCAGCTATCTGGTGGTTCACGATTGGGAGAAGGTGTTATATGGTTATGTGGTTCTTTGCGTTCAGGCATTCTGCATCGACCAGGTGGTAAACAGCAGAAGACGAAGTGTACAGTTCTTCATCATTTCGCAGAAGTATGAGGAGATAGGCAAGCGCATCAATGTAGATGCTGATAGGGGAGTAACGGTGGTGAATGCCAGCGGTTTCTATTCCGGTC
>NZ_QUCG01000019.1:6007-61331 GCF_003473645.1 Prevotella sp. AM23-5
GCCAGCGGTTTCTATTCCGGTCAGGATGTGAAGATGCTCTTCGTGCTTGCCAAGCAGCGCCAGGCTCCAGCCATTTTCCGCCTTATCAGCGAGATAGATCCACATGCCTTTGTCAGTCAGAGTGCCGTTATCGGTGTTTATGGCGAGGGTTTTGATAAGATTAAGTACAAAGCCAAGAAAGAGCACGGAGTTTAATCTTGACTAAAATATCCCCCATCCTGCTTGCAAAAATAGGATGGGGGATTTCTGTTTATCTATTAACTCTAAGATAATATCTTATTTCCAGTTTTCTATCTGTTCCTGGGTAAGTCCGGAATACTTCATGATCAGATTGATGTCAACACCATCTGCAAGCATATTCCTGGAATGATAGTTGTCTGCGTCATATATGATGATCGTCTGCGTCATGTTAAATCTGCGTAATCTGTGTCTTTGAGATATCCCCTGCGGGATTCTTGAGATAAATAACTTTACAGAATCAATGCGTCGGAAAAATCTCTTAAGAGAAGCTGTCTTTTTCCTTAAGGAAAAAAATAAAAACCCTTAAGGGAAAATTCTCAATCTCTTCTTTCCCCATTTTCCAGGCGTTTTCGTCTGATTTTCTCTTCCTTGAATATTGTATACACGGATATGGAGAGAAAATGGGAGTTGAACAGTCGTTTTAGTAGCTTCGGATATACCTTTCCTCCGTTAGGCGTTCCGGCGAAAGGCAACCCTTGTCACATAAGCAAAACCCCCATACCGATTGCGAAAGATAGAAGAAAATTTGGCTGAAACAGAAAAAAGACGTATCTTTGCATTCATAATTTGATCTCAAACAAACAAAAATAATAATATGGTAAACGTAAATTTTTCGAAAGCAAAGTGCCCAACTTGTGGCAAGAAGGTGTCTTTGCGGGTAATCAGCAAATACTTCTGGCATGGAACAAGCTATTATACCGAATGCAACCATTGCGGGCAAAGAATACATCCAGCAAAAGAACCTGTAAGTATGTTCAAATGCTTTTCCTGGGGTGGAATGTCGGTCTTGCTTCCGATGTATTCCTACTGGAATCTGGTTGCGTGGGATTTCTTGCCAGCTCTTTTATGTGCCATTCCTTTTATACTGCTAACATTATTAATAAGTTGCATCCTCATAGTGCGTAAAATACAATTCATTATTTAATAAAAAGTGCCGAATAGGAGTAATCCTATCGGCACTTGTCTATCTGGTAAGTTGAACTGTCGCATCCCTCTGTCCTTTTTACAGGAAGAGATTACGCTTTGGCATCTGCGGCATATATTTCTTGCGCAGCTTCTCGAAGAATGCCATGGTGTCGTTGCTGAAGCCATGACCCTTCCAGGTGGAGGTGTTGGTGATGAGAATCCAGCACTGACCGTCGGGATATTTCAGAATCAGCGCAGAGGTGCCGGCAAGGGAACCCGTGCGGATCCAAGGGCGGTTGCTCTTCGGGGTGTAGTTCCAGCCTATGGAGTACTGATGGTTAGGCTGTTCCTGCGTCATAAACTGCACACTCTTCCTGCTCAGGATATCCTTGACATGAGGCATGCCGTCGATGCTCGCAATGAATCTCGACAGCTCGGCTGCCGAACCGCACCAGGCTCCTGCTCCCGAAAGTCGGGGAAGGTCAGTATCGCCATAGCACTTCTCTACCATCCTGCCACTGTTGTTGTACTCATATACCGGAATGCTGCCCTGATGCATGTAATACTTCGTCTCGTTAGGACGGCGGTCCTTGTAATAGGTGCCCGCAATGTGCATGTCGAAACAGCCGGCTGGCTGGAGCACATACTTCTGGATGAAGTTCTCGTATTTCATTCCGCTCTTCTTCTCCACGATCATCGAGAGAATCATATAGCCCAGATTGCTGTAGCACTTGCCCTCGCCCGGTGTATAAGCCAGATGACGCTTCAGGAGAATCCTGAGCAGGGTAGGATGGTCGGGAGGGGTGATGAGGTGGTTCTGCATCATGATGTAACGGGTGGAGGATACCGGGTCGCCGGCATAGTTGTTGAAACCTGCCTGGTGGCGCAGCAGCTGTTCTACGGTGATGTTGTAGTAGCGCTGGTCCTTGATACTGTTGTTATAGGTGGTATCGCAGAGGATGCCCTTCTGTCCGAACACCTTGTCGCCCATGCGCAGCTTCTTCATCTCTACGAGCTTCATGATGCCGGCAGCGGTGATGAGCTTGGATACGGATGCAAAGCGCATCAGCATGTTGGGTTCCATACGGATGCCCCTTTCCTTGTCTGCCCATCCGAATCCACGGGCATAGAGCAGGGAGTCGTTGCGGGTGATGACGAGCTGGGCACCGTTGATTTCCCATCTCTTGAGGTATCTCTCGATGACGGAATCCATCTCCTGGTATGCCTTTCCCTCGGTGAGGGCATTGGTGATGGAATCGTTGATATGTACCGTAGGCAGTGAATCTGCAGATTTCTCCTTGTCGGATGAGGTGCAGCGCGATACGCAGCTGTGGGTGGTCCATCCGATGAGGGCTGTAAACGTGAGCAGTATCACGGCTATACGCTTCTTTCTAAGTCTTCTTGCCATTATTGTCTTACTATTCTGTTTGTTTATGCCATGACTAACCGTAGATCCTGGGTCAGCTTGCCGATGGCAGGGTTTTCCTTTATCATATTCTCAAGTATCTCTCGCTTGGAAAGGATGCGGGTTACTTCATCCGATTCTGCCAGACGGTAGTCGAGGGTTACCTGGCTGTTGTTCAAGCCGATTCTGAAGGTCTGCAGGATTCTGCCCTTGATCTTGACCACGTCGTCGAGCAGCAGCTTGTTGTCGATGACTACCTCGATATGCGGAAAGTCGGTGATGGTAGGTACGATCGGTTTCATGCGATTGGCAAGTCCGATGAAGTCCTTGATGCCTTGCATTCTCAGACACATGCTGATCCACTGGCCTTCTACCTGTTCCTGGGTGAAAGGCTGGTCGTGGTTGGCGGCAGCTCCGGTTGATGCCGGTGTTTCTTCCTTGAGCTGGTCGATAGGATTGTAGATGCGCTGACTGTTCTGCTCCGTCTTCTCCAGGTTGGCGAAGCTCATGCCGATGCCTTTCAGCTTTACCTGAGCCGGCGACTTGAGAATGGTCTTTGCCTTCGGCGATGCTGCGGATGCAGCCTCCTCTGAGCCGTTTTTCTCTGTTGATATAGGCGCAGCAGTAGCTGCAGCGACAGGCTGTGCTCCTGTAATGGGAGCCTTGCTGCCGCTCTCTTGCCCGGCACCTGCACCCTGAGAGGCAGGCTTAAGCTGGGCAACGATTTTCTGAAACAGGGATTTTAGTCTGTGGGGCGTACGCCCCGCACTAGGCACATCCTGGTCTTCGGGCTGGGTAATCTGACCAATCTGTATCAGGGTCAGCTCTACGAGCAGTCGCTTGTTGGAACTCTGTCGGTACTGCACATCGCAGTTGTTCATCAGCTGGAGTGCCTTATATAAGAAAGGTGTTGGGGCCTTCTTTGCCTGCTCCACGTATTTTGCCTTCTGCTCTTCGCTGGTTTCCAGCAGCGGCAGGGTCTGGGTATCCTTCGCCATCATCACGTTGCGTACGTGCTGGGCGAGTCCCTGAATCATGTTTCCGCCGTCGAATCCCTTGCCCAGGATATTGTCGAGCAGCAGCATCATCTGGCTCACCTTGTTCTCCAGGGCGAGGTCCACGAGCTTGAAGTAGTTGTCGCTGTCGAGCACGTTCAGGTCTTCTATCACCTTCTGGTAGGTGATGTCGCCCTGGCAGAAGCTGGCAGCCTGGTCGAAGATGGAGAGGGCATCTCGCATACCTCCGTCTGCCTTCTCGGCGATGACGGCAAGCGCCTGCTCCTCGTATTGGATGCCTTCCTTCTCAGCCACCATCTTGAGGTGGGCGATGGTATTGGGCACGGTCATACGCTCGAAGTCGTAGATCTGGCATCTACTCAGGATGGTAGGCAGGATCTTGTGCTTCTCGGTGGTGGCGAGGATGAAGATCACGTGCGATGGCGGTTCCTCCAGAGTCTTGAGAAAGGCATTGAAGGCGGCGGCACTCAGCATGTGGACCTCGTCGATGATGAACACCTTGTATTTGCCTACCTGAGGCGGGATGCGGGTCTGCTCCATCAGGGTCTTGATCTGATCGACACCATTGTTGCTGGCGGCATCCAGCTCGAAGATGTTGTAGGAGCGCTGCTCATTGAAAGCCTGGCAGCTCTCGCAGGTATTGCATGCCTCGCCGTCCTCGCGAGGGTGCTCGCAGTTGATTGCCTTGGCAAAGATGCGGGCACAGGTGGTCTTTCCCACACCTCTCGGACCGCAGAAAAGATAAGCGTGGGCAAGCTTGCCACTCTTCACTGCATTCTTCAATGTGGTAGTCAACGCACTCTGTCCAACTACCGAATCAAAGGTCATCGGACGGTATTTTCTAGCCGAAACTATGTATTCTTCCATTCTTTTTTGCTTGAATATACGTTCACTTACATTATTTTTTCTTAATTGTGATGCAAAGATAACAAAAAAATATTATCTTTGCAAACAAATTCGGAAATTAATGAGTCAAAAGTTAAGTATTATATGGAATTATCTCGCTCACTATAAATATCTTATAGTGATAATTGCGGGTGTTTTGATAGTGGGTGTCATTGACGACAATAGCATCCGCCAGCATATCAAGTATCAGATTGAGATAGCCACGCTGCGTTCTGAGATAGAAAAGTACAGAACGGAGTATGACCGGGATCTCCGCATCCTGCAGGAAATGCGCAAGGGACCGGAAGTCTTCGGCAAGATAGCACGCGAACGCTACTTCATGAAGGCTGACAACGAGGATATCTTCGTGCTGAGCACGGATCTGCCTGGTTCGGTGGAAATAGATGAAGACGAGGAGGATAAGGATTCCATCCGGTAACGCAATCTATATATAATAACGCTATCTATATATAATAAGGTGTGAACGAACAGAAAAAGAAAGTAAGAAAGATGAAACAGTTGAATAAAATACAGAGTGCTTTGTTTTTGTTGGGCGGCGTGCTGATGGTTGTCGGTGCGTGCAGCTTTGTGCTGAAACAGATTTATCCTTCGCTGGTGGAAACCACGAGCTGGGTGTTCCTTCTGGGCACCGTGCTCTTCAGCGTGATCCAGTCGATGCAGACCTACGAGGGCAAGTCGACTGTCATCCATCGCCTGAAGCGCATCCAGAATGTAGCCAACATCCTCTTTGTCTTTGCCGGCATCTCGATGGTGGATACGGTCTATACCTTTACCGAGAAATGGCTGGGCAATCCGCAGCTCTTTTACTCCATCTTCTACGGCAAGTGGATCGTGGTGATGCTGGTGGCATCTATCCTGGAACTCTACACTACCTTCCGCATTTCGCACGAAATGAAGGGGGAAGAATGCAAATAAAACATAAATACTTGTAATATTCAATTAAATTGCATCAATTTATTTCGGTACTTCAAGAAATGATTGTACTTTTGTTCACTGAATGTGAATTATAAAGCTTATGAATAAGATATTTTACGCACTTATCACCTTGGTGGCGCTTACCTCATGCGCCAGTAGCTACGATATTTCGGGTACTTCCAACGTGAGTACCCTGGATGGCCGTATGCTCTACCTTCAAATCTTAAAGAATAACGAATTCAGCAAGATCGACTCCTGTGATGTGGTACATGGACAGTTCCATTTCCAGGGAACGGTAGATTCTGCAAGAATGGCAAATGTCTTCATGGACGATGAGCCTGTTCTGCCGCTGGTGCTGGAGGCGGGAAGCATTACCGTGAAACTCGACGATGTACAGCAGGTAGTAAGTGGAACGCCACTCAACGATAAGCTCTTCGGATTCTTCAAGAAATACCAGCAGCTGCAGAGCCAGCAGCGGGAACTGGTGCATAAGCACGACCAGGCCATCATGAATGGAAGCGATATGCAGGCGGTGACTGCCCAACTGAATGCTGAGGCGATGAAACTCTCCGAGCAGGAGGACAAGCTGGTGACTACCTTCATTACCGACAACTTCGAGAATGTCTTGGGACCGGGCGTATTCTTCCTCGTAACCATGGGCAACCAGTATCCGATGCTTTCGCCATGGATAGAGGATATCATGAGCAAGGCTACAGAGCACTTCAAGAGCGATCCATACGTGAAGGACTACTACCAGAAAGCACAGGAAAACCAGGCTATCATGAACGGTACCCACGAAGCGCAGATGGATCCAAGCATGCAGGCTGGACAGATGGAGGCTCCGCAGACCGATCCGAATGCGGCTCCTGCACCAACGCCTAACGAGCTGGCGAAGCCAAGCATTCCTGAAGCAAAAGAGTAAATTCAAAGTTTAGAAAAAAGAAATACTATGTCTAAAATGTTAATTAAAGGCGGAACTATTGTCAATGAAGGTCGCTCATTCCTGGGTGATCTTCTTGTCGATGGTGAAGTGATATCTGATATATTTGAAGGCATGGCTCCCCGTGGCATCTACGATGAAGTAGTGGATGCTACGGGGTGTTTCGTTTTGCCGGGTGTAATAGATGACCATGTTCATTTCCGTGAGCCGGGACTTACCCGCAAGGCGGATATCGAGAGTGAAAGCCGTGCGGCTGCCTATGGCGGCGTGACTTCCTATATGGAAATGCCGAATACCGTGCCGCAGACTACCGAACTGCAGGCGTGGAATGACAAGAGAAAGCTGGGCGCAGAGAAGAGTCATGTAAACTACAGCTTCTTCTATGGTGCCACCAATGACAACGTGGATTCCTTTGCCCAGCTGGATATGCACCATGTGCCTGGCATCAAGCTCTTCATGGGTTCCAGCACCGGTAATATGCTGGTGGATAAGATGGAATCGTTGAAGCGCGTCTTCAAGACGGCTAAGGACCTGAACCTGCCGGTGATGACGCACTGCGAGGATACCGGAATCATCAACCGCAACATGGCAGAGGCCAAGGCTAAGTACGGAGAGGATCCTGCCGTGGAGCATCATCCGGAAATCCGCAGCGAAGAGGCATGCTATGAGAGCAGCAAACTCGCAGTGGAATTAGCCCGCGAGTTTGGTACCCGTCTGCATATCGCCCATGTTACGACAGCCCGGGAGCTGGAGCTCTTCGCCCATCAGAACGGAAAGGCGAATGAGCATTCCGGAGATGGCATCCCTCTCCCTCAGATTACAGGAGAGGCGGTGATTGCGCATCTCGTCTTCTCGGATGCCGACTATGCTACGAAGAAGGCGCTCATCAAGTGCAATCCTGCCATCAAGACCCTGGCTGACCGTGAAGCCTTGCGCAAGGCGCTCAACGACGGAACCATTGCCACCATCGGTACCGACCATGCTCCACACGAGTGGAAGGACAAGCAGGGGGGATGTGCCAAGGCGGCTTCGGGTATGCCGATGGTACAGTTCTCGCTCGTTTCCATGCTGGAACTGGTAGATGAAGGCGTGCTTACCATCGAACGGATGGTAGAGCTGATGGCACATCAGCCGGCTCAGCTCTTCCGGGTAGCCCAGCGTGGTTTCCTGCGCAAGGGTTATCAGGCAGACATCGTCATCGTGAAGCCTCATTCTCCATGGACCGTTACAAAGGATGTCATCCAGAGCAAGTGCAAGTGGAGTCCGATGGAGGGACATGAATATCAGTGGCAGGTGGAGCAGACCTTCTGCAATGGTCACCTTGTCTATAACAAGGGTGCCTTTGATGCAGCCTACCGTGGCGAGGAGATGACTTATGACAAAAGATAGAATCGTAAGGCAATACAGAATATCAGAACTGGTGCCTTATATCAACTGGCTCTATTTCTACCATGCCTGGGGATTGAGCGGAAAACCACGCTGCGACAAGGAAAAGATGAGGCTGGAAGCACTGGATATGCTTGCCTCCTGGGAGGACAGGTTTCACTGCCATGCCATCTTCCAGCTATTCGATGCCAACAGCGATGGGGATGATATCCTGTTTCTGGGTCAGCAGCTCCGTTTTCCGATGCTCCGTCAGCAGCATCCATCTGCTCCGGGCGCACCGAATCTCTGTCTGGCTGATTTCATCCGCCCATTGTCTCTGGGCAAGAAAGACCAGATCGGGGTGTTCTGTTCTACGGTAGATGGAGGAATCATGGATGCCTACCGGCACGATGATTATCTCAACATGATGGCACAGACCCTGAGCGACCGACTGGCAGAGGCTACTGCCGAGAAACTGCACGAAGAGGTAAGAAAGACTTACTGGGGCTATGCACCCGATGAACATCTTACTATCGAACAGCAGCATAGGGAGGAGTATCAGGGCATCCGACCTGCCATCGGTTATCCTTCGCTGCCGGATACGAGTGCAAATTTCCTCATCGACCAGCTTCTCGATATGAAGCAGGTGGGCATCCGACTCACGGAAAGCGGAATGATGACACCCCATGCCAGTGTGTCGGGACTGATGTTCGCTCATCCCATGGCGAGATATTTCGAACTGGGTAAGATCGGGGATGACCAGCTGAGGGATTATGCCCGCCGCAGGAGCGTTCCCGTGGAACTGATGAAAAGGTTCCTGCAGTCGAGCCTGCTGAAATAGAAGGTGAGAAGATGATGTTAGTAATCAGAAGTTAGAGAAGATAAAAAAAAGATAGTTTTTAACAATGATAGCTAGATTATTGATTCCCGTGATTGTGCTCACGGTATTGCCCTATCTCTGGATAGACCGGAAATACCTGCATATTCCTAAGGGAAAACGAAAGATACTATATTGGTTGCCTGCTGCCATCGTGATAGGATACACATCCTATCTCACCCTGGAGCCTGACTTCCTGCCTGCCAATCCGGTGTTCATAGACATCTGGTTTGGCATGATGGCACTGTTGGCTGTTCCGCAGTTTGTCTTTGCCTTCGTCAGTTTTGTGGGATGGGAATGTATGAAGCTCTCCCGCCGCTTCAAGGCAAAAAAAGGGGATGGCAGGTTTGGAGGCAGTGTGCATCGGGCACGCAACTGGGGAAAACTGGTAGGAATCATCCTTGCTGTATGGGCTTTCTTCAGTTTCATCTATGGCTTTACGATGGGGGTACGACAGTTTCAGGTGAAGCATCTCACGGTCTATGTGCCCGATCTGCCTGAGGCGTTTGAGGGTTACCGCATCGTGCATTTCAGCGATATCCATGTAGGTTCCTATTATGGATGGCGCAGACACATGCCTCAGCGGGATGTAGATAGCATCAATGCCCAGCATCCCGACCTGATCTGCTTTACGGGTGATCTGCAGAATGTGAGACCGGAGGAACTGGCTCCTTTCAAGAAGACATTGAGTGGTCTCAAGGCGAAGGATGGCGTGGTGAGCGTATTGGGCAATCACGATTACACCTATTATATGAATGTGGATGACGAGGCTGAAATCCTCAGGATAGAAGAAAAGGTGCAGCAGACGGAACGGGAGATGGGATGGCATCTGCTGATGAATGAGCACTTTGTGCTGCATCGCGGCAAGGATTCCATCTATGTTGCCGGTACCGAAAACTTCAAGAAGCCTTCGCGTGCAGAAGTGGCACAGGCACTCTACGGTATAAAGAAAGGACAGTTTGTGCTGATGCTCCAGCATATTCCGGAGATGTGGAAAGACATGACGCCTTCACGTATCAACGAGAAATATGGTTCGAAGGACAGCGTGCTGGTAGCTCCGCAGCTTACCCTGAGCGGACATACCCATGCCGGACAGGTTTCTGTTCTCGGCTTGCGCCCGTCTATGTTCTCGGCTTTCGATTACGGACTCTATGAGCGTGAGGGCTGTCAGCTCTATACCACAGCTGGATTGGGAGGAACCATTCCAATCCGCATCGGAGCCACTCCTGAAATAGTAGTCATCACATTGAAACGAAAATAAGATGATCAAATTACGATCTTCCAATCATTCATGAAATTGCGATTATGAAATACTTATATCGATTATATCAGCTTTTGATATGTTTGCCGATTCTTGTTCTGGCGAGCATTCTTACCAGTCTTACTACCGTGATAGGCTGCAGACTGGGCAATGGTCACTTCTGGGGATATTATCCCGGCAAGTGGTGGTCTATCCTGTGGATCCGTCTCCTTTTCCTGCCGGTGAAGGTAGAGGGTAGGGAACATCTGAAGAAGAATCAGAGTTATGTGTTTGTAGCCAATCATCAGGGTGCTTTCGACATCTTCCTGATCTACGGCTTCCTGGGACGTAACTTCAAGTGGATGATGAAGAAGGGCATCCGCAAGATTCCTCTGGTAGGTTTGGCTTGCGAGTATGCACATCATATCTTTATCGACAAGAGCGGACCTTCCAAGATCCGTGCTTCCTATGACAGGGCGCGCGAGGTATTGAAGGAGGGTATGTCGCTGGTGGTATTCCCGGAGGGTGCCCGCAGCTTTACCGGTCACATGGGTGTGTTCCGCCGAGGTGCCTTCATGCTTGCCGACGAATTGCAGTTGCCGGTTTGCCCGCTTACCATCAATGGCAGTTTCGACGTCAAGCCCCGCATGAAGGATATCTACTGGGCTTTCTGGCATCCGCTGAAGCTCACTATCCATGAACCGATTGAGCCGATGGGCAAGGGTCCTGAGAATATCAAGAACCAGATGACCAAGAGCTATGATGCCATCATGAGTGGACTGGTGAAGGAATATCAGGGATTCGTGGAGAATCCTGACCAATAAATATATTAAATTAGAACATTATGAGTGACAGTATTGTAATCATTCCTACATACAACGAGAAGGAAAATATAGAGAAAATCATCCGTGCCGTTTTTGGTCTGGAGAAGAAATTCGACATCCTTGTTATCGATGACGGTAGTCCGGACGGAACAGCAGCCATCGTTAAGAAGCTGATGGCTGATGAGTTTGCCGACCGTCTCCATATCCTGGAGCGTTCGGGTAAGCTGGGCTTGGGCACAGCCTATATCATGGGCTTCAAATGGTCGCTGAAGCAGGGTTATGACTTCATCTTCGAGATGGATGCCGACTTCAGCCACGACCCTAATGATCTGCCTCGCCTCTATGCGGCTACCCACGATGAGGGCTACGATGTAGCCATCGGTTCCCGTTATGTTTCGGGTGTCAACGTGGTGAACTGGCCTATCGGTCGCGTATTGATGAGCTATTTCGCTTCCAAGTACGTGCGTTTCGTTACCGGTTTCAAGGTACATGATACCACAGCAGGATTCGTCTGCTATCGCCGCAAGGTATTGGAGACTATCAATCTTGATGCCATCCGCTTCAAGGGCTATGGTTTCCAGATAGAGATGAAGTTTACTTCCTATAAGATTGGTTTCAAGATCAAGGAGGTGCCGGTTATCTTTGTGAATCGCCGTGAGGGAGTGAGCAAGATGAGTGGTGGTATCTTCGGAGAGGCTTTCTTCGGCGTGATGAGACTGCGTCTCGATGGATGGTTCAAGAAATATCCGAAATTGAAGTAAAAGTGACATTACAGGAAATTGCAAAACTATACGGGCGTTCGCCACAGGCGAATGCCCTCTTTGATTTATTGAAGAAGAAGTCGGTTCATTCTGTCTTTCTTCAGGGATTGGTGTGCTCTTCTGCCTCGGTGTTCTTCGGTTCGCTGCAGGCTAAGATGAAGCGCACCGTGCTTTTCGTGCTCAATGATGCAGATGAAGCGGGTTATTTCTATCATGATCTTACGCAGATGCTGGGACAGGAGTGCGTCTTCTTCTTTCCTTCCAGCTACCGACGCGCCATCAAGTATGGTCAGCGGGATGCGGCTAACGAAATCCTGAGAACGGAAGTGCTGGCACGATTGTCGGCTGGCAAGCAAATCTATATCGTTTCTTATCCAGATGCCTTGGCTGAGCTCGTGGTTTCCAAGCAGATTCTGGATGAGAGAATCCTCAAACTTACTGTCGGACAACAGACAGCACAGGTGGATATCGTGCATCAGTTGCGTGATTTCGGACTTCAGGAGACTGATTACGTCTATGAACCGGGACAGTTTGCCGTTCGTGGAAGCATCCTCGACGTCTATTCCTACAGTTGCGAATATCCGTTCCGTATCGATTTCTTCGGTGATGAGATTGATACCATCCGTACCTTCAACATCGAAGACCAGCTTTCGAAGGATAAGCGTGATGCCATCGAAATCGTTCCGGAACTTGCTGCCGAACAGAGCGTGAAGCAGTGCTTCCTCCATTTCCTGGATGCGGATGCACTCGTGGTGATGAATGACTATACGCTGCTGCACGACCGTATAGAGCAGATTTACAAGGACGGTTTCTCTACCCAGAGTCTAACCGAACAGCTGGAAGGTGCCACCGAGATGGAGGCAGAGAAGATCAGAAGGGAGATGAAGGCTGAGCTGAATCTCGTTTCCGCTTCAGATTTTCAGCATGCGCTGGTTGAGCACGTACGTATTGAATTCGGCAAGCAGTCTGAGGGTGATGTTGCCAGGAAGCAGGAGCATCTGTTGACTGCCAAGGGCGATAACCAGGCTCTCGTCGCTTTTGATATGGCGCCGCAGCCGCTGTTCCACAAGAATTTCAATCTTCTCGCCCAGACTCTTGAAGATTATCAGCTCCAGGGCTATACCTTATATATATTGGCAGACAGCCAGAAGCAGCAGGAACGACTGAAGGATATCTTCGACAGTGAGGAGCTGAAAAGGTATCAGATCCGGTTTACCCCTGTAGAGAAAACCATTCACGAGGGATTTGTGGACCATGAGAAGCATGCCTGCTTCTTTACCGATCACCAGATCTTCGACCGATTCCATAAATACAACCTCCGTTCAGATTCGGCAAGAGCCGGAAAGATGGCGCTCACCATGAAGGAGTTGCAGGAGATGGATTATGGCGACTTCATCGTTCATGTGGATTATGGTATCGGAAAGTTCGGCGGACTGGTGCGTGTGCCTACCGGCGACAGCTATCAGGAGATGATCCGCATCGTGTATAAGAACAACGACAAGGTGGATGTGAGCATCCACTCGCTCTATAAGATCAGTAAATACCGCAGAAGCGATACCGGCGAACCGCCACGCCTCTCTACCTTGGGAACAGGTGCCTGGGACCGGTTGAAGGAGAAGGCTAAGAAGCGAATCAAGGATATCGCCCGCGACCTGATCAAACTCTATGCGCAACGCCGGCGTGAAAAGGGATTTGCCTATAGTGCCGACAGTTATCTGCAGCATGAGCTGGAGGCTTCATTCCTTTATGAAGATACGCCCGACCAGAGCAAGGCTACGGCTGACGTGAAGAAAGACATGGAAAGCGGTAGGCCGATGGACCGTCTGGTGTGTGGCGATGTGGGATTCGGTAAGACGGAGGTTGCCATCCGTGCTGCCTTCAAGGCAGCTTGCGATGGAAAGCAGGTGGCTGTGCTGGTGCCTACCACGGTGCTAGCCTACCAGCATTACCAGACCTTCAAGCATCGACTGGAGGGACTTCCTGTTTCCCTGGAATATCTGAGCCGTGCCCGTACTGCCAAGGATACCAGGCGCATTCTGGAAGAACTGAAGGAGGGCAAGGTGGATATCCTGATAGGTACCCACAAACTGATATCGAAGTCAGTACAGTGGCACGACCTGGGATTGCTGATCATTGATGAGGAGCAGAAGTTTGGTGTATCTACCAAGGAAAAGCTTCGCCAGCTGAAGGTGAATGTGGATACCCTTACCATGAGTGCTACTCCGATTCCGAGAACCCTGCAGTTCTCGCTGCTGGGAGCCCGCGATATGAGTATCATGCGTACACCGCCACCTAACCGTTATCCTATCCAGACCGAGGTAATCACCTTCGACAAGTCGGTGATTGCCGATGCCATCAATTTTGAGATGAGCCGTAACGGTCAGGTGTTCTTCGTCTGCGACCGTATCGCCAAACTGACCGAGCTGAAATTGCTCATCGAGAAACTGGTGCCAGACTGCCGCGTAGCTATCGGGCATGGACAGATGAAGCCGGAGGAACTGGAGAAGATCATCATGGGATTCATCAATTACGACTATGATCTGCTCCTTTCTACTACTATCGTAGAGAACGGAATCGATATTTCCAATGCCAATACCATCATCGTGAATGATGCCCACCGTTTCGGATTGAGCGACCTGCATCAGATGAGAGGTAGGGTAGGGCGTAGCAACAAGAAGGCTTTCTGCTATCTGATAGCTCCGGCTAAGGCATGTCTTACTCCGGAATCCCGTCGCCGTCTGGAAGCACTGGAAACCTTCAGTGACCTGGGTAGCGGTTTTAATCTGGCTATGCAGGACCTGGATATTCGTGGTGCTGGTAATCTGCTGGGTTCTGAACAGAGTGGATTCATGGAAGATCTGGGTTACGAGACTTATCAGAAGATTCTCTCCCAGGCTGTCACCGAGTTGAAGAACGAGGAGTTCAACGACCTGTATCAGCAGGAGATGGATGAAGGAAAACAGCTCACGGGTGATGACTTCGTGGATGACTGTGCCGTGGAGAGTGACTTGGAGACCTATTTCCCGGATACCTACGTGCCGGGTAGTTCTGAGCGAATGCTGCTCTACCGCGAACTCGACCATCTGCAGAGTGAAGAGGAGGTGGCTGAATTCCGCAAGCGAATGATCGACCGTTTCGGTCCGGTTCCTAGGGAGGCGGATGAGTTGATGTGTGTGGTAGGTCTGCGCCGACTGGGCAAGTCGCTGGGTTGTGAGAAGATCATGCTCAAGCAGGGTACCATGCAGCTGCAGTTTGTGAGCAATGTGAATAGTCCGTTCTATCGCAGCGAGATGTTCTCCCGTGTACTCGCTTATGCCACTACCCATATCCAGGATTGTGCCTTGAAGGAAAAGAACAACAAGCGATACCTTCGCATCCGTGACATGAAGAGTGTGGAACAGGCAAAGAATCTGCTGAGTTTCATTTCTCAGATCAAGGTGAATGACTAGGAGTGAAACTTCTGCCAATTTTTTCAGCGTGAACTGAAATCAATAAAAAAAAGCATTGGAAATCTGATCCTCTTATCAGATATTCCGATGCTTTATATTTTTTGTATAAGTAAAAGATGATGATAGCGTTTCCCAACGCCTTTGTTTTAGCGTTTCCCAACGCCTTTGTTTTAACTGATGCAAAGGTACGAAGAAAATGAAAAATATAGGGGGAATAATTGTTGTTAGTAGGGGTGAAAACTGGTAAAAGTACACTTATTAAACATCAAATAATCCTTACGCAATAATAATTACTCCTATTTTATGCTCAAAATACATCAAATTCGTTAAAAAACGAGGGAATATTTCTGTATTTCATTTTTTATTTGTACTTTTGTAGCTAGAATTAACAATTTAATAAAAACATATACATGAGACAGAAAAAGTTTATTCTCCAGGAGCAGGATATCCCTACTCAGTGGTACAACATTCAGGCAGATATGCCTAATAAGCCTTTGCCACCGTTGAATCCACAGACTCACAAGCCGCTCAGTGCAGACGACTTGTCTCACATCTTTAATAAGGAGTGCTCTAAGCAGGAGCTTGATACCGAGCACGCTTGGATTGACATTCCAGAGGATGTACAGGAAAAGTATGCGTTCTACCGTTCTACACCATTGGTTCGTGCCTACGGATTGGAGGAAGCTTTGGGTACTACAGCACATATCTATTTCAAGAATGAAAGTGCAACACCATTGGGTTCACATAAGATCAACTCTGCCATTCCTCAGTGCTATTACTGCAAGCAGGAGGGGGATACCAATGTTACTACAGAGACTGGTGCCGGACAGTGGGGTTGTGCCCTTTCCTATGCTGCCAAGCTCTACGGACTGGAGGCTGCCGTTTATCAGGTAAAGATTACCATGCAGCAGAAGCCATACCGTTCCAGCATCATGCGTACCTTTGGTGCTACCGTTGAGGGTTCTCCTAGTATGAGTACACGTGCCGGTAAGAACATCATTACCCGCGATCCTCATCATCCAGGTTCTCTGGGTACTGCCATTTCTGAGGCTGTTGAGTTGGCTACAACCACTCCTGGCTGTAAATATACCTTGGGTTCTGTTTTGAATCATGTGGCTTTGCATCAGACTGTCATCGGTCTGGAGGCTGAAAAGCAGATGGAGATGGCGGGTGAGTACCCTGACAAGGTGATAGCTTGTTTTGGTGGCGGTAGTAACTTTGGTGGTCTTGCCTTCCCATTCATGCGTCATAACCTGAAGGGTGAGAAGCATACCGAGTTTATCGCAGCAGAACCAGAGAGCTGTCCTAAGCTGACTCGTGGTAAATTTGAATATGACTTTGGTGATGAGGCTGGATATACTCCTCTGTTGCCTATGTTTACCTTGGGTCATGACTTCAAGCCAGCCAACATCCATGCAGGTGGTCTCCGTTACCATGGTGCCGGCATGATTATCTCTCAGCTGATCAAGGATGGTTATATGCATGGTGTAGATATAGCCCAGACAGAAGCCTTCGAAGCAGGTATGCTCTTTGCCCGTGTAGAGGGTATCATTCCGGCTCCAGAGAGCTGTCATGCCATTGCTGCAACAATCCGTGAGGCAAAGAAGGCAACTGAGGAGGGTAAGAATACCGTGATTCTCTTCTGTCTTTCTGGTCATGGTCTCATTGATATGCCATCATACGAAAGCTATATCAATGGAGATTTGCATGATTATAGGGTGAGTGATGAGGAAATCAACAAGTTCCTCCAGACTGTACCACAGGTAGATTAAAAAAATAAAATAAATAAGAAAGCCAGCCTACAGGAATGTAAGCTGGCTTTTTTATGCTTTTATCAATGAAAGTACTTAACTTTATCTTTATGCCTGAAGCCACTCTTCAATGGCCTTTGCGATAACGTCGAAGCTGGTAGTAGGTTCGAAGCGAGCCACCACCTGACCCTTCTTGTTAACGAGGAACTTGGTGAAGTTCCACTTGATGTCTGCGCTTTCCTTGTAGTTAGGATCTGCCTCAGAGAGCATTTTGTCGAGAACAGGGTAGAGCGGATGAGTCTCGTCCCAGCCTGCGAAGCCTTTGCATTCCTTGAGGAATTTGAAGAGAGGAGCGGCATCATCACCATTTACCTTGATCTTCTTGTAGCGCTGAAATTCTGTGCCGTATGTAAGTTTGCAGAACTGATGGATGCTTTCATCAGTACCAGGAGCTTGCTGACCAAACTGATTGCATGGGAAGTCGAGTATCTCGAAGCCTTGCTGGTGGTATGTCTCATAGAGCTTTTCCAGTTCCTCATACTGAGGAGTAAAGCCACACTTGGTAGCTGTGTTAACGATGAGCAGTACTTCGTTAGCGTACTCTTTGAGGGAAACTTCCTTTCCCTTTCTGTCCTTAACGGAGAATTCGTAAACGGTTCTCATTTTTTATTTGTATCTAATTTTATGTTTATTTCTATCCCTTTTTTTTTGACATTGGAGAAAATCCTTTGTCGCAGAATCATTATTATTGTGCAAAGGTACTATTTTTCTTTTAGAAATAGTAAATAGTTTGCATAAATTTTCTAAAAAAATAGCCTGAGTTATCATTTGTAAGGTGCATAGGGGGATATAGGTGGTTGGGTGAAATAAAAAGAGTCCGGGAATTTCACAATCCCCGGACTCTTTCGTCTTCTTTCCTAACTCGAAATATAAAATAGGAGAGAAGCCTTACGATTAATCTATCATTTAACTTTTCTAAGAACTTGGTGCAAAGTTACACATTTTTTTTGTAAGTTGTATTATATACAACGTTAATTTTTTTTTTTTGCGTTAAAAAAGTGTTAAAAACCCAGTTTTTGCTCTCTTTTTTTTATTTTTGGGACGGTTTTATGGCTGTTTATACGCTATTTTTTACCGAATAGACACAAAAATAGGCAGAACGTTTTGTTCTGCCTATTCTCGTGTGTAGCCTTATAGAGTACAGGTTTTTGTCTCTTATTGCTTTATTCCTTGGTTCGTTCGCGATATTCGCTAGGAACAATACCCAGTTCTTTCTTGAATACCTTGGAGAAGTACTTAGGGTCGCTGAATCCTACTTCGAAAGCGATGCTGGTAAGCGGATCATTGGTCTGCTGCAGCAATTCGCAGGCTCTCATGATTCGGATATGGCGCACGAAGTCGATTGGTGTCATACCTACAGCCTGCTTGATCTTGTTGTAGAGTACACTTCGGCTCATACCGATGGCATCTGCGATGTCGTCTATCTTCAGGTCTGGACTGCCCATATTGTCGGTCACGTACTTCAGGATCCTACCCATGGTCTTGTCGTTGATCTGACTTTCCATGAATGCATAACTCTTCATTTTCGACTTTTTCTCTTCTGCCAGTCTTTCCTTTTCCTGGATATCGAAGTTCAGCTCGCTGAGCGTCTTTCTTGGCTCTGTAGCTGGTTGGAAGATTTCTGCTTCTTCGGCATTTCCTGAATTTTCAGTCTTTCCAGCATATCCTACTTTTCCGTTCTGCTTCATCATCTTGGCAATGTCGGTCTGCGCAGCCTTGCGTTTATTGATGGCAGCCTCGATACGTCCCATCAGGTATGAGGTAGAGAATGGTTTCGTAAGATAGCCATCCACTCCCTGTTCGAATCCCTTCAACTGGTCTTCCACACTGGCTTTTGCCGAGAGGATGATGATAGGTATATGCGAGATGGTACGGTCTTGCTTGATTTCACGTATCATCGTGATACCATCCATCACAGGCATGGTTACATCGGTGAGGATAAAGTCTGGCATCTCTGTGCGAGCCTTATAGAGACCCACCTTGCCGTTTTCTGCCAGGAGCACATTGTACTTTTCTTCGAGTACGCTGTTGAGATATAGGCGCAGGTCGGAGTTGTCTTCCACTACAAGAATGGTGAGATTCTTGCTTGGTTTGTCAGGGGCGGTACCCTTCTGGTTTTTCTCCTCTTCGTGTTTTGCCTTTTCTTTCTTCTTTTCTTCTTCCAACTCCTTCAGGTACTTGGATACGGTGGTATCGTCTATTTCGCCTTCAACTTTTTCCATCTCATTGCCTTCCTCATTGACGTTTTCGTTGAGTCCGCCGTTGACCAGGAAGTTGGCATTGTCGTCGAACCTCAGTACCTTGTTGAGCATATTCAGCATTTCTCTTGAGTTCTTCAGGGCAATGACGAGCATTTCCCTACTGTTTCGAGTGATACCATGCTCGGTGTCCAGAACGTGTTGCAGCGGTCCGCCGATCAGGGTCAGAGGGGTGCGCAACTTATGACTGGCATCGCTGAAGAAGTCGTTCTTCATCAGACTCATTTCATGCTCCAGCTTCTCACGCTGCTTCCTGTTATAGGAGTAGAATATACTTGCCACTACCGCAGCGAGCAATAGCAGCAGGGTGAGTCTGCCCCATACACTTTCCCAGAAAGTAGGACGTACCTCGATAGGAAGTTCTGCAATGTACTTGCTCCATACACCATGGGAGTTGGTGGCTGATACCTTGAGAATATAGTCTCCTTGTGAGATTCGGTTGAAGCCGATAGTATTGCTGCTACCATTGTCAATCCATTTTCCTGGAGGAGTTTGTCCCTCCAGACGATAGCGGTATTTCATCTGGTATTTACGTGAATAATCGAGCGAAGCGAAGCTGATGGTCAGGTTTCGCTTGTTGGCTGGAATCACGATCTTCTTGCTATGCAGGATAGGGATAGACTCGCTTTCGCCGGTAAAGTGCAGCGAAGTGAAGATGATATGAGCCTGGTATTGACTCTTCTTCAGGGTTGCTGGATTGAAGGTCAGCCATCCGAATGGGGTTCCTACGGAGATGTCATTCGTGGCTGGATCATGGGTAGGGCGAGCCTCGGTGAAGGAGATGTTGTAATCGAAGTCGTTCGGACCGAAGACGGTGGTCTTTCCTGTCTTCAGATTACATTTGTTGATACTCGACTCACGGATCACCCATAGGTTGCCCTCGTTATCTTCTATCATGCTTTGCACGATACCTTCATTATAGTTGATGTTCTTGAAATACTTTGTCTTCAAGTTGTCCTGCAGCAGTTTCTTGTTGATGATGCTTTCCAGAATTCCTCCTAACTGAGAGATGTAGGTCTTGCCATTGCTATGCTCTATGATAAAGTTGACATCGTTGGCTGCCAATGATGTGGTATCGTTGGGAATATAGCAGGTTTGATAGAACTTGATCTGTTGCGGATTCCTGAAGTTATCGCCGAATGTAATGAGACCGTCTGTGGTACCTACCAGAATTTCTCCTGTAGGGCTACAGAAAATGCGTCGTATATCGGCAAAACGGTTCTTAGGCCATGGCAAGCCATTTTTCATATTGTAGAAGAATAAACCAGCATTTCCTTCCTGGGCAAGAGCCAGTCCGCCACCATAGGTGGCTACCCATATTCTGCCATAGCGGTCGGCTACCATATCATAAATGTCGTTATGCGGTAACGATGCCTTGTCGGCTGGGTTATGCTCGTAATGGCTTATACCTTCCTGGGAGCGAACGTAGAGTCCGCCGCCTTGGGTTCCTATCCACATCCTGCCCCGTGTATCACAGAAGATTGAAAATACTGGATATGGACAGAATGGCACCTGGTTAGGTACAATCTGACCGCCAGGAGCCAGATAACCTACGGTTTGGTACTTGCTGTCAGTTATTTGCACGACGCCATTCGCATAACCGGTCCAATGGTATCCTTCTGGAGTATTGCAGAGTGCACGTACCTCTGCTTCTCCATTTTCCAGTTTATTCAAGCGATAAGTATGATTCTTGAAGGCTACCTGGGTAAGATCGTGGGTACCTGCTATCCAGAGGATTCCCTGGTCGGAAAGGAAATGCTTTCCGATTTTAGGCACGCGGTAGTTGCCTGAAGAGTTGCTCCTCAGGAGATAAGGTACCAGTTTGCCGGCTTTGCGGTCGAAGTAGCTGAAGGTACCTCCATTCGGCACAATCCATAGAGTCTTGTTTTCATCTTGGGTGATGAAGAAACTGTCGGAGGTGGTGCGATCCATAGGATCTTGCTGGTCGGCAAACAGCCATTGCTTGGCTGATGTCTTTGGATTTACCAGGGTTACACCCATACCATCCGTAAACACCCATACCATTCCGAAATCATCCGTATAGATATTCTTTACCTCTGCCAATGGCTGGCTTGGGCTTTGTACATTGATGATTTCTGTCTTGAAGGTGCGTGGATTGTAGATGATCATTCCCAGGTTAGTAGCTATCAGGAGCTGATAGCCCGTGTTCTTGAGCTGATTGATGCGGGTTACTCCAGCTGGGAGTGGTATCATATTCAGCTTGTTGTTCTCATCGAATACGGCGAGTCGGCCATCTTCTGTTGCCAGGAAGATATTATCGCCCACTTCTCTTATCCATTTGAAGGGGATGGGAGTGCTGAATTGAGAGTGGTAGATGGTGGTTCCCTTGTCAGTGAGAATCCAATCGCGTTTTTTCTTATCTGCCCAGATATGCCATACGTTTCCGCTTCGGAGTCCGTCTTGTCCTACCTTGATGAGCTCTGGAATATTTCCCTCTCTCTGGAGTCCATTGATACGTATCAGATAATCGCCAGACTTGGTCGTTACCCAGGTGTTGCCCTGTTTGATAGGGTATATCTTATCTACTCGCAGGTCGATGTTATATAATTTATTGATGTTGTCACCTACGGGAACGAAAGTACACAATATGGTCTCATAGGCATAGAGGTGTCTGCCCGCAGTGATACACCACACGTTGTTTCTGCTTGTGGCATAAACATCCATGAAGCGGTTGGTTGAAAGAAGATCGATATCGTCTGCCTCATCACGGAAGGTATGGAAGGAGTTTCCATCATAATAGGATATTCCATTCCAGGTGCTGAACCACATCAGGCGGTCGGGTGTCTGGGTTATGCCGGAAATCGTGTTGGCGGCAAGTCCGTCGATGATGGAGAATTTGCGAACATCGCAGTAGGGGAGTCCCATAACCTGCAGTGAGGTTATGAGTATGAGGAGTATGCTATAAATGGCTCTCTTAATCATATTATCTGTTTTTGACATTCTGTTCGTCAGTCTTTGGTTGGTAAATATGCATAAATATTGTTGCAAAGATAGTGTATTTTTTTGAGAATGACAAGGTTTTGTAGGGAAAAACTGTTATATAATAGGGATTTTCCCCTAGATTATTCCTCTTTTCCCTTTGCTAGGTGTAAAAATTGCCTTATCTTTGCACCATCATTCAAGGAACCAGATCTGTTAAGGGTCTGAGCTCTGTACGGATATTAACAATAAAATAAAAATCTTACGATATGAGAAAAATGAGACTTTTCGTGATGCTGATGGCGATAGCTGCGGTATCCTTTACGTTTACCAGTTGCGATGATGATCCTTGGGATGATGATTATTGGGATGATCCTTATGGATGGTACGATGATTACAACCATGGTGGCTGGGGATGGAACCAGGATTATTGGTATGAAGGTTCGCAAGGATCACATGATGACGATCTGGTCGATGAGGCGATGACCTTGGTTGGTGAGTGGTATGGTCCGGTGAAGTATTCCTATATCCAGGATGATGGTATGTCAAGAGGCTATGATGAGTTCTATGCCAATATGATATTCTATCAGAGCGGAAACCAGAGCGATGCCCTGAGTGGGAGTGGTGTGGAGATAGATGAGGTTCATGATAATCAGGGAAATGTTACCGATCAGCAGACCTTGAAATTCTCCTGGTATATCGATAACAATGGCGATATCTACCTGAAGTATGCCAGTGGTGCCACCTTCGTATTGGATGCAGGTGCTAGCCAGTACGGTTTCCATCTTGGTGCCGAGAAGGGCAAGAATTATAATACCTTCTATGGTTATATGATTGGTACCGGTAAGGTGAAGGGTGATATCATCTACTTCGATTTATCTGAGGTTTCTACTACCGGTTATGCCAAGAAGCTTACACGTTCTGCATCAGCTGTAACTTCATTCGGCAGTGGAGCAACCATGAAGCCAATGGCTGGCACGGTGAAGCAATTGAACAAGAGAAGATAGGTTTATAAAAAAAGTGCATTCCTACGTATATGCAACTACGTTGGAATGCACTTTCTATCTTTCGATATTATATATCCTTATTAAAAAAGGTATATATATTACTTCTTCAACTTAGCGTAACGGCTCATGAAGCGGTCAACGCGACCAGCAGTATCAACGAGCTTGCTCTTACCTGTGTAGAATGGGTGAGAGGTGCTAGAGATTTCAATCTTAACAACTGGATAAGTCTCGCCCTCGAACTCTACAGTGTCGTTAGTCTTGCATGTTGACTGAGAGAGGAACATATCGCCGTTAGACATATCCTTAAATACTACAGGACGATAGTTCTCTGGATGAATACCTTTTTTCATTTTTCTTTTATTTATTATTAATTTGTTAAAAAATAGACGTTATGGGGACGCTTTCACATCATTTCATGTCCCTCTTTAGGGCATGCCCATTATAGCCTTTACCTAATTCAGGGTGCAAAGTTACTGCTTTTTCCTGAAATCACCAAATATTTCCCGGTGTTTTTTAGAAATATTGGGGATTTTGGTGTCTGTGTATATATAAATAAGGTGGAAAATGATCTTTTAGAGTGGTAAAAAGAGGACTGGATGTGTTAAAAATGAATGAAAACCCAAAATTTTATTCCCATTTATGATGATAATTGTAATTAATGCGGTATCTTTGCATATTAGTTTGAGAACATCAGATGATGTATCATATAGTTATAACTTTAAAGCGAGAAAAAGAATGAAAAGACAAATGCTATTATTGGCAGCCCTGCTCATGGTTGGCTTGGGTGCTTGGGCGCAGAAAGCGGAGCAGAATTTCAACCTTAAAAAGTTTCAGGTTTATGCCGTTGGATTCTATAATCAGGAGAATCTCTTTGATACCTGTCATGATGCCGGCAAGAATGATTATGAGTATCTGCCTGCTAAGGGATGGAATAGCGAGAAATATACCAGTAAGTTGAAGAATATGTCTCGTGCCTTGGCTGATATGGGTACGGATGTGCTGCCTGATGCTGGTTGCGCCTTCATCGGTCTTGCCGAGGTTGAGAATGCCAACGTACTGAGAGACCTTACTGCCCAGCCGCCTTTGAAGGCTCGCAATATGCAGTTCTGCCATATAGAAGGTCCGGATAAGCGAGGCATCGACTGTGCACTGCTTTATAATCCGGCTCTTTTTACGGTGAAGAATGTGAAGCTGGTTCCTTATGTGCAGGAGTTGGCAAAGGATTCTGCCTTTTATACCCGTGGCTTTCTTACGGTGAGAGGTGAGATGGCGGGGGATGATGTGGCGGTCATCGTTTGTCACTGGCCAAGTCGTTTCTCCGATTCCTTCTATCGCGAGAGTGGCGCCCGTCAGACCAAGGCTGTGAAAGATTCCCTGCTTCGCCTGAATCCAGAGATGAAGGTGTTTGTGATGGGAGATATGAACGATGATCCTACCAACAAGAGTATGCATGAGGTTCTCCGTGCCCAACCGGAAATATCAGAAGTAGGTGAGGGAGATATGTATAATCCTTGGTATAACATCCTGGCAAAGGAAGAAAAGGGAACCCTTTACTACAGAGGAAAATGGAATCTCTTCGATCAGATTGTGCTGACTCCTAATCTTCTGAACAAGGATGGAAAGAAGAAGGGCTATCGCAGTCTGAAGTACTGGAATCATCAGGTGTTCCGCAGAGATTATCTCATCCAGCAGGAGGGTCGCTATCAGGGAGCGCCGTTGCGTACCAAGGCTGGCGGTAAATGGCTGAATGGATATAGTGATCACTTGCCTGTAGTACTGTATCTGGTAAAAAAGAAGTAGATATGTTAGAGTCTCATCCTTTTGAACCATGGTTGCCGGGCAATGCCAAGCTGTTGATGCTCGGAACCTTTCCGCCGGCAGAAAAGCGCTGGTGTATGCCCTGGTATTATCCTAATTTCCAGAATGATATGTGGCGAATCTTCGGCATCATCTACTTTGATGACAAGTTTCATTTCGTAGATGTGGAGCACAAGACTTATCGCCTGGATGCCATCAAGGAGTTCCTGATGCAGAAGGGGGTGGCTATCTATGATACTGCCCAGCAGGTGATCCGTACCAAGAATACGGCATCTGACAAAGACTTGCAGGTGGTTCAGCCTTCTGATCTGGATGGCATGCTCCGTTCCCTGCCTGATTGCACGGCGGTACTTACTGCCGGACAGCTGGCAACCAAAGTCTTCTCCGATCACTTCGGTATCAGGGAAAAACCGGAGATGGGAGGATTTGTGGAGTTTGAATTCGAAAACCGCAAGTTCCGTCTCTATCGTATGCCTAGCAGCAGTAGGGCTTATCCGATGGCTGTAGAGAAGAAGGCGGAGTATTATCGGAAAATGTTTAATGATATATTGGAAAAATAAGAGATATGGCAGAAAATAAAGTAACAGTGATCGGTATCGCTGGTGGTACCGGATGCGGTAAGACTACCGTAGTCAAGAGATTGGTGGAAGCTTTGCCTCCTCATTTCGTGGCAGTTGTTCCTCTGGATTCTTATTATAATGATACGACGAATATGACGGAGGAGGAGCGTAGGGCGATCAACTTCGATCATCCAGATGCCTTTGATTGGAAGTTGCTTCATCAGCAGCTTGCCGACCTTCGTGCCGGTAAGGCAATCGAGCAGCCTACCTACAGTTATCTGAAGTGTAACCGCGAGAAGGAAACGATTCATGTAGAACCTAAGCCTGTGATTATCATCGAGGGAATCATGACTTTGGTGGATAAGCAATTACGTGATTTGATGGACCTGAAGGTGTTTGTGGATACAGATGCCGATGAGCGCCTGATCCGTAACATCCAGCGTGATACCATCGATCGGGGGCGTACGGTTTCCATGGTGGTAGATCGTTATCTGAAGGTGCTCAAGCCAATGCACGAACAGTTTATCGAACCTACCAAGCGCTATGCAGACATCATCATTCCTCAGGGAGGAGAGAATGCTACCGGTATTGGTATTCTCTGCAGATATGTAGAGGGATTGGTAGATTAAAAACATAAAAGCTTCTATCATTCGGATATGAATCCCATGATAGAAGCTTTTTTTCGTATTATCTCTTTCGTATTATCTCTTTTGTATTTCCTGTGTCTTCTGCCATCTGCGTCGGTTGTTGGAAACCTTCAGGGCATTGACGGCTTCCACCACGCCATATACCAGCATTGCCCATCCGATAACGAGCAGTGGGGCAGAGGCAATGGAAGATGGCTTGAAGAGGGTGAACAGCCCCAACAACAGCAGGAGTGTAGGCATCAGCCAATATACGATACCCACTCTGCCCATCTTGGCAGCCGATACCAGGTTCGCCATTTGGGTAAGGGCTCCCATAATCAGTATTGCCGAGAGGATGAACATCAGCCAGGCGATGAATACATTTGGCATCAGTGCCAGTATCAGACCGAAGATGAGTGAACCGAGTCCTACGAGAGGAAAGTTAGGGCGCATACCTATGATATGGTTGCCTTGAGCATCATAGAGATACTGTCCCTTCATTTTCTCTGCACTTCGCTTGGCACTCATATAACTGAGTAACGAGAATACGCCCGAGAGGAAAAACAATACACCGATGGCAATGGTAATCCAGGTGACTGTCTGTTCTCTGTATTGTATGAGTAGAGCACCTATAATGATGGCGCATAAGGCTCGAAATAATGAACTTTGTATTACTTTCATATCAATTGATTTAAAATGTTGTATTGCAATATTGCGTTTCCTTTTCCTGAAAAGTATTTCCTTTCTATTGCAAAAGTACGAAAGATTTTTGATACCACAAGTTTTTTCTCTCGCTTTTATATCATATTTAACGCAATTTATTCCTTCATTTCAATTATTATCAGTAATTTTGTAAGCAAAAATAAAATAGATGGGTGAATGCCCATCTGATGATAAATATTCAATATGACAAAGCTATATTTAGTTCGACATGGTGAGACCATGGATAATGCCGCCCAGATTATGCAGGGGCAGACTCCAGGCAGGCTGAATGACGTGGGTATTCAGCAGGCTGAAGAAGTGGCAAGGAAAATGGCAAGTGACCACATTGACGTCTTCGTTTCTAGCGATCTTTATCGCAGTATGCAGACTTGTGCCATCATTGCCCGTCCCCATTTGGAGGCAGAAATGCACTTGAAGGGAACTGCAGATGCTTCTGCATTCTTGACGGAAGATGATATTCTCCAGAGAATAGAGACGACTCCTTTAATCAGAGAACGTGACTGGGGAGATTTTACGGGTAAGTTCATTCCTTCTCTTCCCAAAGATCCGAAGGATTGGCCGGATAATGTCGAGACTCTGGAGCGGATGAAGTCGAGGGCACAGAACTTCCTCACTTGGTTGAAGGTGGCGTATCCTGATAAGACGATACTCGCAGTAGGTCATGGTATCATCAACAAGGCGATTCAGAGTGTGTATTACAAACGCCCGATGAATCAGATAGAGAAAATGGCGAATGCTGAGGTCAGGGTTCTCATTCTATAGACTAATCATAAAAATCAAAGTATATGAAAATTGCTCTTATCACAGGTGCAACCAGCGGAATTGGCGAGGGTTGTGCACGCCGCTTTGCAAGAGGTGGCTACGATTTGATCATTACGGGTAGAAACACCGGTAAACTGGAAATTCTCAAGAAAGAGTTGGAGGCAGAGGGGGTACAGGTCCTTGCTCTGGCTTTTGATGTGCGTAACCGTGAAGCGGCAAGAAAGGCTGTGGATTATATTCCGCAGGATTGGCGCAATATTGATGTGCTGATCAATAATGCAGGATTGGCTCGTGGTTTGGAACCTGAGTATCAGGGTAGTTTTGAGGATTGGGATCAGATGATTGATACCAATATCAAGGGACTTCTCACCATGACTCGTCTGATTGTTCCTGGTATGGTGAGACGTAATCATGGACACATTATTAATATAGGTAGTGTGGCTGGTGATGCGGCTTACGCTGGTGGCAATGTGTATTGTGCTACCAAGGCTGCCGTCAAGGCTATCACCGATGGCTTGCGTATTGATGTGGCTCATACCAAGGTGCGTGTTACCAATGTCAAGCCCGGCTTGGTGGAGACGAATTTCTCTAATGTCCGTTTCCATGGAGATAATCAGCGTGCTGCCAGTGTTTATCAGGGTATCGAACCTTTGAATGGTGATGATATTGCGGATGTGGCTTTCTATGCTGCCAGTGCTCCGGAACATGTGCAGATTGCAGAAGTCCTGGTTCTTGCTACCCATCAGGCTAACGGAACCGTTATACATCGTGACTAATCTTTAAAGTAAGTTCCGTACGCCCTCAGGGCGTGCGGAACTTACTTATTATATAATGTGGCAGAGTCGGTTGATATCCGACTCGAAGGTTTCCCTGTTGAGCGACTTGGCTCTCATTCCCGACTTGTAATTGTAGATGGTCTGGGTAGAGTAGTATAGCAGGGTTGCTATTTCCTGGCTATCCGTTACGCCCAGTCTCATCAGGGCATAGATTCTTACTTCGGTTGTCAGCTCATTAGGAGATGGCAGCACGATATGGTGCTCTGGCTTGAGAAGCGTATTCAGTTCCTCAACGAAATTCGGATACAATTCCATGAAAGCCTTGTCGAAACGGATGTAGAACATTGACGATTCCTCTTCTGCCAGCTTGAAGCTGTTGATGCTCTTCAGCAAGTCTTCTGTCTGCTTGGCTTTTACCTTTCTGCTCACCAGTTTTCTGTAGTCATCCAACTTGCGGATATACAGGGCGCTGATATCCATGAAGAGGCTCATATAGGTTTCGCGTCGCTTGTTGGTATCCATCAGTCGCTGGTTGAGCTCTGCCAACTGCTTGTTCTGTGCCGCAATCTCCTTTCGGTTTTTCTTCAAACTGTTTTTCTGTTTGGTATTCACCACTGTAAGAATCAGGATGATGGTTAAGATGACGCAGGCACAGATGAGTCCAATCTCCATACGGGTACGGGAGCGTTCTGCAGCCTCCTGGTTGCTTGTAACAATCACTGGCAGGATGTTTGAAATCTCTATCATACGGAGACGGTTGTTGAAAAACTGGGCATCCTCCATGGAATGCTGGATATATCGGGTGGCACGCTTGCTGTTGTCTTTGTCTGTTTCATAGAGAAAATAGGAAAGTTTTTGGAGGGCTGCTGTCTCCTTGAGTTGGCAAATCCCATCAGACTCACTTGCCTCTACCAGATACTTCACATACAGATCATACTGTTCGAGGTCTCTGTAGTAACGGGCTATGCCGTATGCTGCCATAGGATGCAGTCGATCGTTTTTAGCCGTCATCTTTAAAGCTTTGAGATAACAGTCTAATACACTTCTGTGTGTAGGCGAGCTGAGAAAGATATACTCTCCTTTCATATACTGGTAAAAAGCCGACTTCTTTCCTTTTTCATTGAAGTTTTCAAGCAAAATATTCATATAATACTTCTTCTTGGCTTTGAAGTCGTTTGCAAATTCCGATTTGGCTGCGTAAGATTGCCAGTAATTGAACAGCCAGGCATAGGTGAAGTAGTAATACAGCTTCTGTTCGTAGGGCATTTGCTTAGGGTCGAGTGTCGCCAGAATGCCTTCCGCCTTGTCATAGAATCCTCCCACCGACAGCACGGATGCCCGGTGTATCTTAAAGCAAGTAATATAAAAGGTGTTATGGGTAGCTTCTGCCAGTTGGAGTCCTTTACTCACATAGGCACATGACGAATCGTAGCGATAGTTACTATAGGCACGATAGAGACTGTCGAGGTAGCATAACCTTTCCTCGTCAGTGATTGCATCGCCTGCCTGTCGTCTCAGTCGTTTGAGCTCCTTCTCTTTCTGTTGCTGGTAGTAGCTGTCCATTTCGATAGCATGGTCAACCCGCTCCAATAGCTTTTCCATATCGGTCTTGCCATAGGAGAGAAGTGGTATCATGATGAATAATAAAAGTATGTACTGCTTCATTTTCTATACTATTTTTATCCTTTTGTACTATTTTTGTTGTTTACGCTGCAAAGATATAGAAAAGATTTCTAATAAAAGCATTTACTTTGATAAAAATGCTTAAATGGGTTAAAATACTGATAATCGGTAGGTTATATACCTAGCAAATCTACATTTTATTTACTATACGCCTACTAGGGTGTACAGATAGCCAAAAAAGTACGTATCTTTGCAGCGGAATTCAAAAAAGCAGTAAAAATGACTTTGGTTTAAAAACCACTTCAAGTCTTCTAAAGTTTAAAGGTATATAAATATTCCTTTTGTTGATTTAGTATGTTGATTTAAATAACAGTATTAGTTTCTTAGGGGAAAGATTGATTGAAAAATAGGAAGCCTGCTTGATTGAATCTATTTGCTTTCAAAAAAGCAGCAATGCTTTACTATTATGTTTAGGAAAGACTCGTCGTTTTCTTGTGAAAGAAGGCGGCGGGCTTTTTGTTTTTATAGGGGTGTACTTCCTAAAAGTATAATTTATGTTACTATGAATCTTTTTGTCTTCATAAAAGTTGTGTAGCTCGGAATAATTCATTATCTTTGCCACATATTATATATATAATGTATTATCATTAACTAGTATCACAGCAAAATATGAATATATTAGTTACAGGCGCTAATGGTCAGCTCGGCCATGAAATGCAGATTTGCGCCAAAAACAGCAATCACAAGTTTGTCTTCACCGATGTGGCTGAAGGCTATGAGAAATTGGATATTACTAACCTCGACGCTATCCGCGAAAAGGTGAAGGAAAATGATATCCAGGTTATTGTTAACTGCGCTGCCTATACCAACGTGGATAAGGCGGAGAGCGATTTCGACCTCGCCAACCTGCTCAACAATACGGCAGCAGGCAACTTGGCTCAGGCGATGAAGGAAGTGGATGGAACCCTGATTCATGTGAGCACAGACTATGTGTTCCAGGGCGACAAGAACATCCCTTGCAAGGAAGACTGGGAAACCAATCCGCTCGGCGTATATGGCAAGACCAAGCTCGCAGGAGAAAAGAGCATCGAGGCTACTGGCTGCAAGCACATCATCATCCGTACGGCATGGCTCTACTCGCAGTGGGGTAAGAACTTCGTGAAGACGATGCAGAACCTCACGGCAAGTCACGACACCCTGAAGGTGGTATTCGACCAGGTGGGTACTCCTACCTATGCCGGCGACCTGGCTGCTGTCATCTCTCACATCATCGAGACCAACCAGCTCGACAAGACTGGCATCTATCATTTCTCTGACGAGGGTGTATGTTCCTGGTTCGATTTTGCCAAGATTATCTGCGAGCTCAGCGGAAACACCTGCGATATCCAACCTTGCTACAGTGAGGAATTCCCAAGCCCAGTGAAGCGTCCTCACTTCTCTGTGCTCGACAAGAGCAAGCTGAAGCAGACCTTCGGTTTCAAGGTGCCATACTGGACAGACAGTTTGAAGAAATGTATCGCCGAATTGGCGGAAGCAAAATAATTATAATATAAAAAAGAATTGAAATGAAGAATATCATTATCACGGGCGGTGCTGGTTTCATCGGCTCACACGTAGTAAGACTTTTCGTGAACAAATATCCTGAGTATCACATCATCAACCTCGACAAGTTGACATACGCAGGTAACCTGGCTAACCTCAAGGACATTGAGGACAAGCCTAACTATACTTTCGTTAAGGGTGATATCTGTGATTTCGACCTGATGTTGAAGCTGATGCAGGACTACAAGGTGGATGGCATCATCCATCTCGCTGCCGAGAGCCACGTAGATAGAAGTATCAAGGATCCATTCACTTTTGCTCAGACCAACGTGATGGGTACCCTGTCTCTGCTCCAGGCGGCAAAGATTTACTGGGAGAGTCTTCCTGAGGGATATGAGGGCAAGCGTTTCTACCACATCTCTACCGATGAGGTTTACGGTGCATTGCAGATGACTCACCCTGAGGGCATTCCTGCTCCTTTCACTACCAAGGCATCCAGCGATAAGAACCACGAGGCTTACGGCGAGGAGTTCTTCTTGGAGACTACCAAGTACAATCCTCATTCTCCATACTCAGCATCCAAGGCAAGCTCAGACCACTTCGTCCGTGCTTTCCACGATACATACGGTATGCCAACCATCGTAACCAACTGCTCTAACAACTACGGTCCATACCAGTTCCCAGAGAAGTTGATTCCGTTGTTCATCAACAACATCCGTCATCGCAAGCCATTGCCTGTATATGGTAAGGGTGAGAATGTACGCGACTGGTTGTATGTAGTAGATCATGCCCGTGCCATCGATATGATTTTCCACAAGGGTAAGATTGCCGAGACTTACAACATCGGCGGTTTCAACGAGTGGAAGAACATCGATATCATCAAGGTGGTCATCAAGACTGTTGACCGTCTTCTCGGCAGAAAAGAAGGTGAGGATATGGATCTCATCACTTACGTAACAGACAGAAAGGGTCACGATATGCGTTATGCCATCGACTCTCGCAAGCTTCAGAAGGAACTCGGTTGGGAGCCATCACTCCAGTTTGAGGAGGGTATCGAGGAGACCGTAAAATGGTATCTCGAGAACCAGGAATGGATGGACAACGTTACCTCTGGCGATTACCAGAAGTACTATGACAACATGTATTCTAACCGTTAATAGACACCCTGTAAGAGCAAAAGCTTTCACTATCCCAAGCTTTTGCTCTTGCGGGGCTTTTTTTGTTTTTCATCGATTAAAATCCCCTAAATATATTATTATTTCTTAATATTTCATTTTTTAGTACTTTGAAAACCCGAAAGTACGAAAAGTTTTTCTATCTTTGCAGCATCTAGAAAGATAAAAGTAATAGATATGAAAAAACAAGTAATTTTCGGCATTGCATTAGCGCTTGCTATTTTGTCATGCCTTCCTATGCAGGGACAGGAAAAAGTGGTTCCTCTGAAATATGGAAACATGGACCACTGGGTAATCAGAAATATCAAAGAGTCGGCTATCATTGGTGGTAATCAGAAAACCATTTATGCCGTAGGACCTAATATGACTATCCATGGCAATACTCCATATACCAATAAGGGTGGGTCTCCTTGGGGCTCATCCAATGTTCTTGCGCATGTTTCCGGCATTTACAAGACCAATAATTCGGTTTATCGCGACAGGCACGGCAGTGGCTATTGCGCCAAACTGGAGACTCATATAGAAAAGGTAAAGGTGTTGGGACTTATCAATATCAAGGTACTTGCAGCTGGTTCCCTTTTCCTGGGAGATGTTCGTGAACCGATCACCAGTACCAAGGATGGTCCAAAGGCTATCAACTGGGGTATTCCGTTTACGGCTCGTCCTAAGGCTTTGCGTTTCGATTACAAGACCTCCCTTCCTAATGTTGCCAACCGTATCAAACAGAATGGATTCAGTGGTGCCTCTACTGTGGCTGGAAGAGACCATGCCATCGTGGTGCTCTATCTTCAGAAGCGTCACGAGGATGCCAAGGGTAATATCACAGCCAAGCGAGTGGGTACGATGGTGGTACGATACGGCAAGAGTACGAATGGATGGGTGGAAGATGCAACCTATACCATCCACTATGGTGATATCCGTCACATGGCTGGCTACCATGCCGCAACGATGGGACTCCGTTCTACCGATTATGCCCGCAACAGCAAGGGTAAGAGTGTGCCCGTAAGAGAAGTGGGATGGGCTGCTGCCGATGAAACGCCTACTCATCTCATTCTCCAGTTCTCTTCTTCGGATGGCGGTGCCTATATCGGAACACCAGGCAACACCTTGTGGATAGATAATGTGTCACTGGTATATTAATAATGTATTAATAATGCGTCACTGGTTTATTAGTAAATGACGAAAATAGAATCAACAGGAAAATATTGACTTTATGAAGCATATTCTAACCATACTTTTTGCGATGATGGCATTGAGCAGCTATGCCTCGGAGCCAATTTCTTCAGATACTCTCTCTTCAGAGAAGGTGGATACTGTCCAGCAGGTCAAGAAATCGTGGATGACGCGATTCCTTGACTACTTCAATGATGCCAACAAGAACAAGCAGCATAAGCGGTTCGACTTCAGCGTAATCGGAGGTCCTCACTATGCTTCTGATACCAAGTTTGGTCTGGGAATGGTGGCTGCAGGACTTTACCGCACCGATCCTAACGATAGCATCTTGCCGCCTTCCAATGTATCGCTTTTCGGTGATGTCAGTTCGGTGGGCTTCTATATGTTGGGTGTTCGGGGCAATCATATAGCTCCTGCCGGTCGTTACCGCATTGATTATCATCTCTATTTCTATTCCTTCCCTTCCGATTTCTGGGGAATCGGTTACGAGATGGGCGATAACGATGACAACAAGAGTGATATGAAGCGTTGGCAGGCTCAGGCAGAAGCCAGTTTTCTGTTCAGGGTAGCCGATAACTTCTATGTGGGACCGATGGCAGCTTACGACTATGTCATAGGCAAGCAGATAGAGCGCCCGGAATTGCTGCAGGGGATGGATAAGCATACCTGGAATGTAGGAGTGGGTGTATCTTTGGTTTATGACAACCGGGATAATCTTACCAATCCGCACCGGGGTATCTATCTGAATCTGAAGCAGATGTTCCGGCCAGAATTTATGGGTAATGATTATGCTTTCAGTACGACTCACTTCCGTTTTGATGCCTATCAGCGACTGAGCAAGGGAACGATTCTTGCCGAGGATTTCGGAGCCAATCTCAATTTCGGCAATCCTTCATGGGGTATGATGGCGGAACTGGGAGGTACCAGTTCGATGCGTGGCTATTACGAGGGCCGCTATCGCGACAAGCATTCCCTGGAGGCTACCGTGGAGTTGCGCCAGCATGTCTGGAAGCGAAATGGTATTGTGGTCTGGGCTGGAGCAGGTACAGTTTTCCCTAAGTTCTCTGCGTTGCGAAGCAGACAGATTCTGCCGAATGCGGGAGTAGGCTATCGCTGGGAGTTCAAGAAGAATGTGAATGTACGATTGGATTATGGATTTGGAAAGTCGGGACAGTCTGGCTTCCTCTTCAATATCAACGAGGCATTTTGATGAGGCTTTTTCATGATGCATTCACGATGCTTTCACGATATGCTCATGAATTCTTTTCACGATATGCTCTATATATATAATAAGGTATAGTCTATGAATCATTCTATATGTAATACTATATATAATAAGGTGTCTTCGGGTACCTTCCTTTACTGGTATGCGGTGGTGGCATTGCTGCTGCCCAACATCGCCCTGTGCTTTACCGAAAGATTGTCTTTCTGGGCGGGCGCAGCCAATGTGCTGTTGCCTCTGGCTCTGTATATGTGGTTCTTTTCCGTAGCCAGATGTCCGGGCAAGATGGTATGGTGGGCATTTCTCTTTGTCTTTTTCGCAGCCTTCCAGCTGGTGTTGCTCTATCTCTTCGGTACAGGAGTGATAGCGGTGGATATGTTCCTGAATCTCGTGACTACCAATCCAGGAGAGGTGATGGAACTGCTGGACAATCTGGTACCTGCTGTAGTAGGTGTTTTTGTGATTTATCTTCCCTTGCTCATTCTGGCTGTCATCCATATCAGGAAGAAGCGTCTGTTATCAGTCTCTTTTCAGCATCACGTTCGCAAATGGCTGATGGAGGTGGGGGCTATCGGCCTCTTCTGTCTGCTGGCATGCTATGTGGTGGTGGATGATTACCGGATGCGCAATCAGCTCTATCCTGTCAACGTCTGCTACAATTTCTATCTGGCTTTCGAGCGCAATGCGGCATCGGAGAATTACAGGGAGGCAAGCCGTAACTTCCGGTTTGATGCCCGGAGCGAGCACGATGTGGAAACTCCTGAGGTGTATGTGATGGTAGTGGGAGAGACGGCACGAGCCCATAACTTCAGTCTCTATGGTTATCCTCGAAATACCAATCCTCTGCTTTCCAAAACGCAGGGTATCATGGCTTTCCCTGATGCAACTACGCAGAGCAACACCACCCACAAGAGTGTACCGATGCTTCTGTCGGCAGCTTCGGCAGAGGATTTTCCACGGCTCTTTCATGAGAAAGGCATTCTGGTAGCCTTCAGGGAAGCCGGATTCCATACCGTGTTTATCAGCAACCAGTTGCCCAATCATTCGTTTATCGATTTTCTGGGAGAACAAGCTGATGAACATTATTTTCTGAAGAAAGAGGATGCTTTGCAAGGTAATCATTATGATGAGGATTTGTTGCAGAAACTGGATGAGATATTGCCCAAGGCTGATGCTTCCTCGTCTGCCCATTACCGTTATCGCAAGCTCTTCGTCGTTCTTCATACCTATGGTTCTCACTTCAATTATCAGGAGCGTTATCCCCGTAGTTTCGCTTATTTCAAGCCCGATAGCAGGAGTGAGGCAAAGTCAGAGAATCGGCGTGACCTCCTGAATGCCTATGATAATACCATCCGATATACCGATTATATCCTGCATGGTATCATTGAACGTCTGCAGAAATGGGAGGGGATACAGACTAAGACGGATGGGGTATATGGTCAGCCTATATCAGCGATGCTCTATACCAGCGATCATGGAGAGAATATTTTCGATGATGAGCGCTGCCTCTTCCTTCATGCTGCCCCGAAGGCTTCGGATTACGAACTGCATGTGCCTTTCATCATCTGGACTTCTGAAGGATTCAGTAAACAATATCCGGATATATTGAAGGCATTGGGAGAAAATCGGTCAAAACAGGTACAGAGTAGTCTTTCGGCTTTTCATACCATGTTGGGCATCGGTGGCATTCAGACCCATTATCGTCAGGATGAATACTCGGTGGCAAGTGATAAATATCATCCGGTAAAGTTGCTCTATCTCGATGATCATGACGAGGCAATACCGCAGGAAGATGCCAAGTTTTTGCGTTAAATTCTAAGCCAAAAGGCTTTCTTACAGCAAAATATATGAAAAGAGTTTTCGTAAATATCAATTATTTGCGAAAACTCTTTGTCGTATCTATAATTTGCTGTATCTTTGCACCCGGATTTAGATAATAATAAAAATACAGTTGTTATGGAACCAACTCGAAAAATCGAAAAGGTGAGCATGCGCAACCTCCACATGGAGGATTATGACCAGCTCGCCAAGTCGTTTAAGCGTATTTACGCAGACTCAGATGTATTCTGGACAAAAGAACAGATTAAGAAACTCATTACTATCTTTCCTGAGGGACAGGTGGTTATCATCGTGGATGATAAGATTGTGGGCTGTGCCCTCTCTATTATCGTCAACTATAATATGGTGAAAGGCGACCATACCTATGCTCAGGTGACAGGTAATGAAACCTTCAATACCCACGATCCTAATGGAAACATCCTTTATGGTATTGAGGTATTTATCCACCCTGATTATCGTGGCTTGCGATTGGCTCGCCGTATGTATGAGTATCGCAAGGAACTCTGCGAGAAGCTCAACCTGAAGGCGATCATGTTTGGTGGTCGTATTCCAAACTATCATAAGTATGCCGACAAGATGCGCCCTAAGGAGTATATCGAGCACGTAAGAAACCGTGAGATTTATGACCCGGTTCTTACCTTCCAGCTTTCCAACGACTTCCACGTTCGCCGTGTCATCCGCAACTATCTTCCTAGTGATGAGGAGAGCGAACACTGCGCAACCCTCTTGCAGTGGGATAACATCTACTATCAGCCACCTACGGATTCCTATGTAGATAGAAAGCCAACCGTGCGAATCGGTCTGGTACAGTGGCAGATGCGTCCATACGCTTCGGTGGACGACCTCTTTGAGCAGGTAGAGTTCTTCGTGGATTCCGTGAGCGACTATAAGAGCGATTTCATCCTCTTCCCAGAGTATTTCAATGCACCGTTGATGGCTCGCTTCAACGATCTGGGTGAGGCACAGAGCATCCGCATGATGGCTCAATATACCGATGAGATTCGTGACCGATTCCGCGAGTTGGCCATCAGTTACAACATCAACATCATCACCGGTAGTATGCCTTATCTTAAAGGCGATTCCCTCTATAACGTGGGTTTCCTCTGCCGTAGAGATGGTAGCGTAGATATGTATGAGAAGATTCACGTAACTCCTGATGAGCAGAAGTGCTGGGGATTGAGCGGTGGTAGCCATATCCAGACCTTTGATACTGATTGCGGTAAGATCGGTATCGTCATCTGCTATGATGTGGAGTTCCCTGAACTTTCCCGTCTGATGGCAGAGGATGGTATGCAGATTCTCTTCGTTCCATTCATGACCGATACGCAGAATGCTTACTCCCGAGTAAGAGTCTGTGCCCAGGCTCGTGCCATCGAGAACGAGTGCTATGTAGCCATTGCAGGTAGTGTGGGTAACCTGCCACGTGTTCACAACATGGATATCCAGTATGCCCAGAGTGCCGTGTTTACTCCTTGCGACTTCGCCTTCCCTAACGATGGCAAGCGTTCGGAGGCAACACCGAATACCGAGATGATTCTCGTTTCAGATGTAGATTTGAACCTTCTGAACGAGCTTCATACCTATGGTGCCGTTCGAAATCTTCGTGACCGTCGCAAGGACTTGTACGACTTGAAACAGAAAAAGTAAGTTAAGTGAAGAGTGAAGAACGAAGAGTGAAGAATTCAATTGTATTGATATATAGATATAAAGAATGTATAAGATAGACATCTCGGAGCGCACGCTCCACTTCAAGCAGCCGGCAGGCACGTCTCGTGGCGTATATACCACGAGACACAGTTATTATCTCACCCTTACATCGGATGAATTGCCGGGAGTAGAGGGAGTGGGAGAGTGTGCTACGCTCCCTGATCTCAGTTGTGATGCCAAACCGGAATATGCTGTCACCCTTCGGCAGGTGTGCCAGATGGTGGAGCAGATGGGGCGCATCCCATACGATATGATTCGTGCTTACCCTAGCATCACCTTCGGCTTGGAAACCGCCTTTGCCTCTCTCTTCGATGCAGCGAAGAAGCAGGGATTGCCTATTTATGCTCCAGCAGGAATGGAGAACCTGGTAGATCTTTTTGACTCTCCTTTCGGAAAAGGAGAAGAGGGTATCACCATCAACGGACTGGTATGGATGGGTACTTACGAGGAGATGCTGGCACGACTGGAGGAGAAGCTCCAGGCGGGTTTCCATTGTGTGAAACTGAAGATTGGTGCTATTGATTTCTTCAAGGAACTCGATCTCATCAAGCGCATTCGTGATGTCTATACCCAGGAACAGGTAGAACTGAGAGTGGATGCCAATGGTGGTTTTCTGCCGGAGAATGCCATGAGCCAGTTGGAGGCATTGGCTAAGTATGATATCCATTCCATCGAGCAGCCTATCAAGCAGCATCAGTGGCCTAAGATGGCGCAGCTCTGTAGGGAAACTCCGCTTCCTATCGCCCTGGATGAGGAGTTGATTGGTGTGAATGTGAGAAGCATGAAGGAGGCATTGCTCGATACCATTCGTCCACAGTATATCATCCTGAAGCCTTCACTCCATGGTGGTATCTATGGTTGCAACGAGTGGATCCAGTTGGCCAGCCAGCGTGGTATTGGCAGTTGGATTACCTCGGCATTGGAGAGTAACATCGGGCTGAATGCCATCGCACATTATGCAGCCAAGGTATATGGTCCGAATGTAAAGATGCCTCAGGGTTTAGGCACCGGTCAGCTCTTTACTGATAACATCCCAATGCCATTGGAAATCCGGGGTGATAAACTCTTTGTTGTAAAATAATATAATATAGTATTTTACCCCTATTTGTTTCGGCGGATTTGCAATCCGCCGCATCATTGGGTAACTATCGCGGATTTGAAATCCGCTAAGCAGGGTATAATTTAAATTATGACTTTAGAAGATTTCTTTTCTGAATGGAATAACGATAGCGACCGGGTACTGGTGCATACCAGTGGCTCCACGGGAAAGCCCAAGCCGATGATGGTGGAGAAGAAGCGAATGCTCAACTCCGCCCGCATTACTTGTGATTTCTTGGGATTGAAGCCTGGTGATAGCGCTTTGCTCTGTATGTCGCTTGATTATATCGCAGGTAAGATGGTGGTGGTGCGCAGTATCGAGCGCCATCTCCATCTTATTTCTGTTTCTCCTAGTGGTCATCCGCTCAAGGATGTGAATCTCAAGGAGGTAAATGGCGAAATTACTTTTGCTGCCATGGTTCCGATGCAGGTATATAATACCCTGCTGGTTCCTGAGGAGCGGGAGCGACTCAGCCATATCCGTCATCTGATTATCGGAGGCGGTGCCATCGATGCATCTTTAGAAAAAGAACTCCGTTCGCTTCCTGGCAATATCGCTATCTGGAGCACCTACGGCATGACCGAAACCTTATCTCATATCGCCTTGCGAAGAATCAATGGCGCTGAGGCTAGCGAATGGTATCAGCCTTTTGATAGCGTGAAAATCAGTCAGACCGAAGAAGGTTGTCTCGTCATCGATGCTCCTCTGGTTTGTGCAGAAACCTTGTTAACGAATGATATCGTTGAGATAGAGCCTTATATATATAATAAGGTGGAAAAACTTCGTTTCCGAATCAAGGGCAGAAAGGATAATGTAATCTGCAGCGGTGGTATCAAGATTCAGATAGAAGAAGTAGAAGAATTTCTGAAACCTCATCTGGAAAAGCCTTTCATGCTTGCCAAGAAGAAAGATGAAAAGTTTGGAGAAATCGCCGTTCTCTTGTCAGAGGACAAAGAGATAAAAACAGTAGAGGCGACTATCCGCCGCCTCTTATCTGATCATAAATATTGGATTCCAAGGGAATTCCTTCATGTAGATCATCTTCCGCTTACCGAAACCGGAAAGCCGAAGCGATCTATCCTTCTCTGAAGAAGTCGAGTGCTTCCTTGATTTCTTCTGTTGTAGCGGTCTGGTTGATGCGGATGTCTCCGATGGCTCCCATCATGGTGAAGTTGATGATGCCATTCTGGTTCTTCTTGTCGTGCTGCATCAGCTCAATCAGCTCGTCGTAGTCATCGCAGGTGATATTCAGCGTACCGTAGTTCTCCTTGATGAAGGTCACGGTCTGGCGCATCTTCTCTGTTGGGAATCCTGTCTTTGCCACACTGAGATAAAGCTCAGGGATGAGACCGAATGCCACGGCATAACCATGAAGGATAGGCTTGCGCTTCAGCGCCCAGCTCTCGAAGGCATGACCGAAGGTATGTCCCAGATTCAAAGCCTTGCGGATGCCCTTCTCATGAGGATCCTGTTCCACGATGCGCTCCTTTACCTTCACGATGTCGCCCACCATACGCTGCAACTGCTTCAGGTCAGGGGTGGCAAGGTCGAAGCTTACCAGCTCTTCCCACATCGCCTCGGTAGAAATCAAACCGTGCTTCAGCATTTCGGCATAGCCCGAACAGATATTCTCGGCATCCAGGGTCTTCAGGAACTCGGTGTCGAGAATCACGAACTTAGAATCGTTGAAAACACCTACCTCATTCTTCAAACCTCCAAAGTTGATGCCGGTCTTTCCACCCACAGATGCATCTACCATCGCCAGCAGGGTAGTAGGGATATTGATGAAGTTGATGCCGCGCTTGAAGGTGCTGGCAGCAAAACCGCCGAGGTCGGTTACCATACCGCCTCCGAGGTTGATCATGCAAGAGTGACGTGAAGCGCCACCTTCCTGCAGTCCCTTCCATACCATCATCAGGCTTTCGATGTCCTTATGACTGTCGCTAGCCGGAATCGTTATCACCTTGGCTTCCTTCATGCAGTAGAATTTCTGCAAAACCGGAAGGCACAATTCCTGTGTGGTAGTATCTGTAAGCACAAACAGCTTGTCGTGCTCGCATTCTGAGAGAGCGCTTACCAGTTCGTTCTCCAGATGGGTTGATATGATTACTCTCTGATTCATAACATATATACTTTTAAAAGAAACTGACTTTCAGAGTCACCTTTTGTGGGCAACTCATTGTAAATTCGCTTGCAAAGGTACGTTAAATCAGAGACAAAACAAAATAAAAAGCACTTTTTTATCTATAAAAGTTTAAACCTTGATATATTTTATGCGTCAAAAGAAGCAGAATGCCCCAAAAAGAACATGTGTTTTTTACAATTGCGCTTTTATCGGGTCTAATCATGTAAGTAAGTCAAATATATAAGTAAGAAATAATAATAACGTCTATAATTAATGAAAAGATCTATTCTGATGATGCTTCTGGTGTTCGTAACCATGGCATCTTTTGCTCAGGATCGCTTGATTACCGGTGTGATTACCGACCGTGATACCAAGGATCCCGTAGAACAGGTAACGATTCAGTTACTCAAGACAGACAGTACCTATGTGTCGGGTGCTCTCAGCAATGAGCAGGGCCTCTTTCATATCAAGGCTCCTGCCAATGGCAAGTATTTACTCAAAATGTCGAGTGTAGGTTACAAGACTACCGTAAAGCGTATCGAGATTTCTGATGACAAGAATCTGGCGATGGGCAATGTGGTTCTCGGTGCTGATGCCATCATGCTGAAGGGTGCCGTGGTAACCGCCATGGCTCAGAAGGTGAACCTGAAGGAGGATACCTTCGTCTATAATTCGGCTGCTTACCGCACACCGGAAGGTTCGGTGGTTGAGGAACTCGTCAAGCGTCTGCCGGGTGCAGAGGTCAGCGACGACGGTACCATCAAGATCAACGGTAAGGAAGTGAAGAAGATTCTCGTGGATGGCAAGGAGTTTATGACGGGCGATACCAAGACTGCCCTGAAAAACCTGCCTACCAGCATCATCGACAAGATTAAGGCGTACGATGAGAAGAGTGATCTCTCTAAGGTAACCGGAATTGATGACGGCGAGGAGCAGACCGTGCTCGACTTCGGTGTGAAGAAGGGTATGAACAAGGGTGTGATTTCCAATATCGACCTGGGTGTGGGTAACAAGAGCCGCTACAATATGCGTGGTATGGGTGGTTACTTCAATGATAACAACCGATTCATGCTTTTTGCCAATGCCAATAATACCAGCGACCGAGGATTCGGTGGTGGCCCTGGCAGAGGATTCTGGGGCGGTGCCAATGGTTTGAATGCCAGCAAGATGATAGGTGCCAATTATAACTATGAGTTGAAGAATAAGTTCAAGTTCAATACCTCTCTTCGCTGGAATCACAGCGATGGCGATGTATGGAGCCGTCGTTCCAGTGAGAACTTCATGGGTAGCAGCAGCTCTTTCAGCAATAGCCTGAGCCAGAATTTCTCCCGCAGCAACAGTTGGAATGGTAACATCCGATTGGAGTGGATGCCTGATTCCATGACCAATATCCTCTTCCGTCCTTCCATCTCCTGGAGTACCAGTGATGGCTTGAGTGGCAGCCAGTCGGCTTCCTATAACAAGGATCCTTACACCATTACCTCCAAAGACCCTCTTTCTGAGGAAGGTATCGATGAGTTGGACAAGGCGGATGCTATGGTGAACAGACAGCTTTCCCAGGGAATCAGTTATTCCGAGAGCAATAATGTGCGTGGTATGCTGCAGGTAAACCGTAAGTTGGGCAACAAGGGACGCAACATCACCTTCCGTGTGGATGCCAAATATACGGATAAGGACAGCAAGAGCATCTCGCTCAACAATGCCAAGCTCTATCTCGTGCAGACAGCGGAGGGTAAGGATTCTACTTATCAGACCAACCGCTATAACCTGACTCCTTCGAAGAATTACAGTTATGCGGGACAGTTGACCTATAGTGAGCCACTCTGGAAGGCAACCTTCCTGCAGTTTAGCTATAAGTTTACTTACAGCTACTCCAAGAGCGACCGCAGCACCTATGATTTCAGCAAGTATGCGATGAGTGGTGATCATAATTATCGTGGTTGGGACAGCTACTTGAATCCGTTCGCTGGTCAGCTCAATGATTACAAGGATGATGAGCTGAGCCGTTTCTCAGAGTATCGCAACTACAATCATGATATCCAGGTGATGATGCGATTCATCCGTCAGAAGTACAACCTGAACTTCGGTGTGATGGTTCAGCCACAGCAGTCTAAGTATATTCAGGATTATCAGGGAGTGCATGTAGATACAGTTCGCAATGTGGTGAATGTAAGTCCAACGCTCGATTTCCGCTATCGCTTCTCCAAGATGAGCAACCTGCGAATCAACTATCGTGGTACCACTTCGCAGCCAAGCATCTCACAGTTGCTTGATATCACCGACAACAGCGACCCGCTGAACATCTCGAAGGGTAACCCTGGCTTGAAGCCATCGTTTACTCAGAACTTCCGATTGTTCTACAACAACTTCGTGCAGAACCACAACAAGGGTGTCATGACCTTCATCAACTTCTCTACCACCAACAATAGTATCAGCAACAAGGTGACCTACGATGAGACGACTGGTGGAAGAATTACCCGTCCGGAGAATATCAATGGCAACTGGAATGTGATGGGAGCCTTTATGTTCAACTGCTCTATCGACAGTGCAGGAGTCTGGAATCTGAATACTGACACCAATTTGGGTTACAACAACTACGTGAGCTATCTGAGTCTTGACAAGCAGTCAGATTCCCAGAAGAACACCACCCGCAGCACCACTTGGAGAGAACGCCTCTCTTTCAGTTATCGCAACAACTGGTTGGAGCTCTCGCTCGATGGAACATTGAATTATAACCATGCCAAGAACAAGTTGCAGCCAAACAGCAACCTTGATACCTGGCAGTTCTCTTATGGTCCTAGCATGACGCTTACAGCCCCTTGGGGCACCAGCCTGAACTCAAGCCTCTCTATCAGCAGCCGCCGCGGTTATAGCGATAGCAGCATGAATACGGATGAGTTTGTATGGAATGCGCAGCTCTCTCAGGGCTTCCTGAAGGGCAAGCCGCTGACCGTGATGCTCCAGTTCTATGACATTCTTCGTCAGCAGAGCACCTTCTCTCGTGCTATCTCTGCTACATCCCGTACAGATACCGAGTATAATGCAGTCAACAGTTATGCGATGCTCCATGTGGTATATCGCCTGAATCTCTTTGGAGGCAAGCAGGCACGTCAGGGTGGTCCTGGTGGTCCTGGCGGTCGTCCTGATTTCCATGGTCGTTCATTCCGTGCCGGTCGTCCTGGTGCCATAATATTCTAAAGGAATGTTTAGATAAAGAATATTTAGATAAAAAATATTCTGGCAAAGAAGGATTTTCTTAGAGAAAATAAAATAGGTATGACAAAAGAAATCCCCGCTCTTCGCAATGAGGAGCGGGGATAATTCTTTTCTATGTTAAATAGCGAGGGGAATCGCTATTTTCATTTCCCTGATTAGAGAGTGAACTTGTAACCTACAGTAATCTGGATTACGTTGTTGTAGCCTTTATCTGCGTGCTTGAATACCTTTGTGCAACCGATGTTGTAACGAGCATCGAATACTAAGTTCTGGTACTCATAAGAGAGACCTACTGGTACAGAAAGGTCGAATGTCTTAACTGCGTCATCTGGCATGTCATCTTTTGCAACCATGAAACCTGGCTGGATACCTGCCTTCAAAGCGAGTCCCTGAGCTACATAGTAGTTCAATGTTACAGGTATATTGATATATCCTGGAGTCCAAGTTACATGGTTAGACTTTGTTCCCTGAGCAGAGTAGAGTGCACCGACAGCAAGACCTACCTTATCTGTAGCCTGATACTGCAATTCAGCACCGGCTGCGAAACCTGCCTTCCAATCACCGTCTGCGATAGTAGAAACATTCAAACCTACCTTAGGCTGGATAGTTGTTGTACCTACAGCCTGCTGTGCGAAAGCACCTACTGAAGACAGCACCATAGCTGCCATAACAAATAATTTTTTCATAATCTCTAAATTATAAAATTAATAGTATGTTAATACTCACGATTGAGTAAGTTGGTAATCAGCTTATACTCTGATACCATAAATAACTGGTTGCAAAGATATAGGTTTTCTCTATTCGCTCCAAACTTTTTAAGCTTTATTTTCCATCATATTACAAAATGTAGCATATTTGTTCCCATATCGTATGTTTTTAGAAATTATTATCCCCTTTTTCTTGCAAACTATCGGCTTTTAGGGAAAAGAAAAAGAGGATATAACTGATGCTATATCCTCTTTTGGTTATTTATTCTTCTTCTTCGTCCCAGTCTTCTTCATCAAATCCAAACATGGCTGGATCAACGAAGGCATCCAGGGCACGGCGTTCTTTCTTGGTTGGGCGACCAGTGCCTCTTGCTCTATCTACGAATCCGCTGATGCGACTCATCTCCAGCAGTTCATACTGCTTAGGGTCAGTCACGTTCTTATAGACCCCGAAGAGCATTTTGGCTCCTACACGCTGCTCTATGCAGTCGAGTACCTCAAAAGAGTAGGTGATAGGGGCTTTCTTCACGCTCACCACGTCGCCACGTTTAATGATGAAGGAGGGTTTACGGGTTACGCCGCCTACAGTTACTCTGCCATTCTTACAGGCATCGGCAGCAATGCTGCGAGTCTTGTAAATGCGGGCTGCCCAAAGCCACTTGTCTATTCTAGCTGATTCTTTCATTTCTGGCTTCCTATTTTTTTCCTAGCTTGTTGTATTGGTTCATGGTGATATCAATACCTGCCAATACGAAGCTTTTGATGATCTCCACACCCAGGTCGATGGCAGGCTGAAGCTGCTTCATATCTTCCTCGGTATATTTGCCAAGTACCCAGTCTATCTGTCCGCCACGAGGATAATCGTTGCCGATACCCATACGGAGTCGGGCGTAGTTCTGACCGATAAGCTGCTGGATATGTCCCAAGCCGTTATGACCACCATTGCTTCCGTTAGCCTTCAGGCGGAAAGCGCCGAGAGGCAGGGCGAGCTCATCACTGATCACCAGGAGGCGGCTCTGGTCAATCTTTTCCTGATTCAGCCAATATCTCACGGCATTACCACTCAGGTTCATGAAGGTGGTAGGCTTCAGCAGGATAATCTTTCTTCCCTTGAGCGTAGTCTCGGCAACGAAACCATATCGCTTATCCTCAAAATGAATATTGGACGCTTTAGCAAAAGCGTCCAATACCATAAATCCTGTGTTGTGCCTGGTATCAGCGTATTCGTCGCCAGGATTACCAAGCCCACAAATCAAATATTTATCCAATGTTTGATAATGCTTTACTCAGGTTCGTAAAATCTTTGATGACTATCGATTAAGCCTCCTCCTCAGCAGCAGCCTGTGCAGCGAGTTGAGCGTTACGTGTCATCTTGATAGAGCAAACTACAACAGCCTTGCTTGTAGCCAACTCGAGACCCTCGAATGAGAGGTCACCTACCTTGATGCTCTTACCAATCTTCAACTCTGTAACGTCGATATCGAGGTGCTCAGGAATAACCTGGTAAGGAGCTGTAACGTTGATCTTACGGATAGAGAGGTTCATACGACCACCATCACGTACACCCTGTGCAAGACCTACCAACTTAACTGGGATACCGATAGTGATAGGCTTCTGATCGTTCACCTCGTAGAAGTCAACGTGCAGAGGAGCGTCTGTTGTTGGGTGGAACTGGATCTCCTTCATGATAGCTGTGTGGCTCTCACCGTCGATGATGAGGTTGATTACATATACATGAGGAGTGTAGATGATCTTACGCAACTCAGTGAATGGAACTGCGAAAGACAAAGCCTCAGGAGCACCGTTTGCATCCTTCTTCTCACCATAAAGGTTACATGGGATGAAACCTTCCTTACGCAATGACTTAGAAGCTTTCTTGCCAAGGTCTGTACGCTTCTGACCTGTTACATTAATCTCTTTCATTTGTGTTACTCTAAATTAAGTTGTTAAAAAATAATTTTGCCTTAACTCGCCATCACACGGATTAGCTTTGTTTGAAGCATGCCTCGCGAGTGTTTCTCGTAAAGCGGTTGCAAAATTACTACTTTTATTTGGAATATGCAAATTTCTGGGCGATATTTTCTCCAAAATGCCCGTTAAATATATAAAACTCATCTCCTAACCTTAAAAAAATAGAAATTATTGCCCCTTTTCTTGCATATTATATATTAAATATGTAAATTTGCACTGTTTTAGGTAATTATATAAATAAATCTTTTAAATTATTAGAGAATGATTAATAGGGATTTGATAAGACGTAAGATTGTGCAGTTAACCTACGCATACTATCAGAACAGCAATCATAATATTGATAATGCTGAAAAGGAGCTGTTGTTTGCTCTTTCTAAGTCGTATGACTTGTACAACTATATGTTGCAACTCATTGTAGCTCTCACCCAGGAGGCACAGAAGCGCTATGAGGTAGAGGTGGCTCGTGCTCAGCGTGAGGGTGCTCCTGAGCCTTCTTCAAGATTCGCATACAATAGATTTGCCGTGCAGTTGGAAGAGAACAAGATGCTCGCCGACTGGGCTGATGTGAAGAAGTCTTCTTGGGAAGAGGATATCGAAACAGTACGCAAGATTTATACTGCCATCGTCTCCAGCGATCTCTATGCCAGCTATATTGACGGTTCCATGACCAAGGATCATAAGGAGGAACTTACCGATTATGCATACGACCGCGAGTTCTGGCGCCGTGCTTACAAGACCTTCATTCAGAACAATGATGATCTCGATGCTTTGCTCGAGGAGAAAAGCCTCTACTGGAATGATGACAAGGATATCATCGATACCTTCGTGCTGAAGACCATCAAGCGCTTCGAGCCAACCAGCAAGGCTGATCAGGAATTGCTTCCGGAATATAAGGATGAAGAGGACCGCGACTTTGCCCGCAAGCTCTTCCGTGCTACATTGCTCAACTGCGATGCTTATCAGCACTATATCGGCGATGCTTGCCGCAACTGGGATTTCAACCGCCTGGCTTATATGGATGTAGTAGTCATGCAGATTGCCATTGCCGAGTTGATGACTTTCCCTGGCATTCCTGCTACGGTTACCATCAATGAGTATGTAGATCTTGCCAAGCTCTATAGTACTCCTCGCAGTGGTGGCTATGTAAACGGCATGCTCGATACCATCGCCCGCTTCCTCATCTCTCGTGGCTTGATCCAGAAGAAGTTGCCTGAGCGCAAGGGTGGTCACCATGGACCTCATGGACCTCATGGACATAAGGAAGGCTAATGTATAGAGAGTGTATATGTAATGTACGCGCGTACATTATATATATGAATACTTTCGATAATATATAGTGATATTCAAGAATAAACAACATTAATCAATTAGAATAAAGACATGACAAATTTAGTATTGCAGGCTGCTGCTGGTGGTAGCAGTATGAGTTTCCTCATTATGATGGTAGCTATCTTCGCTATCATGTGGTTCTTCATGATTCGTCCTCAGCAGAAGAAGCAGAAAGAGATACGTAAGTTCCAGAATTCTTTGGCAGAAGGTACAAAGGTGGTTACTGGCGGTGGTGTGTATGGCACTGTTAAGCGTGTAGATCTCCAGGCTAATACGGTAGATGTAGAGATTGCACGTGGCGTAGTCATCACTGTTGCTAAGGGTTACGTTTTCGCAGACGCAGCTAGCCAGACTCCTAACGCACAGTAGTCTATTCATAGAATTCTGATGCATAGTATTGGAAACATATTGAAGGCTGTCAGAAACTTCCTGTTCAGTGGCCTGAATAAGGAGTTTCTGATTTTTTTGTTCTTTCTCGCTCTCAGTGGCGCCTTCTGGTTGATGATGACGCTCAATGAGACCATGGAGAGGGAATATAAGATTCCTATGCGCCTGGTGGGAACACCACGTAATGCGGTGATAACAGGAGATTTGCCTGATACTGTGCGTATTACGGTGCGTGATAAGGGATTCACTCTGATAACCTATGCTTTCCGTCCGCTTAATTTCAAGTTTAACAACTATGCAGATGAAACAGAGGGACAGGGTGTGATTCCGGTAGCTGATGTCCAGAAGCAGATTCTCTCGCAGCTCTATGGTTCGAGCAAACTCCTGCAGGTAAAGCCGGGCAAGTTTGATTTCTACTTCACCTATGGTGCTTCCAAGAAGGTGCCGGTGGTGTTCAGGGGAAAGATTACGACCAGCAAGAGCTATTATCTGGCGCATACCGAGTTTTTCCCTTCTACGGTTACCGTATATGCCAACAAGCGACAGCTCGATGAGGTCAAGGCTGTAGAGATCGTACCTTTCTATTACCGCAATCTCCAGGATACCATCCGGGAAAATGTGCGCATCAAGAAGATTCGAGGCGTGAAGGTAATGCCTGATATGGTTCGACTGGCTGTGTATCCGGATATCCTGACCGAGGAAACGGTGGATGTTCCGATTACGGCTATCAATATGCCACCCGATAAGGTGCTCAGAACCTTTCCTTCCAAGGTGTCGGTGAAGTTTACCATCGGGGCTAGTCTCTTCAGAACCATCAAGCCTAGCCAGTTTACGGTGGTAGTGGATTATAATGAAATCGCTGACAATCCTTCAGATAAGTGTACCCTGCAGTTGCGTAGTGTGCCTCGTTCGGTAAGCAAGGCGTCGCTGGAAATGGAAACGGTGGATTATCTGCTGGAACAGCAATTATGATTGATAATTTATAATTTACAATTCATTGGTATGAAGATAGCTATAACGGGGGGCATAGGTAGCGGAAAGAGCTATGTGTGCAGAATCCTGGAGAAGCACGGCATCAGGGTTTACGACTGCGATGCCGGGGCTAAGCGGTTGATGAGGCAGGATGCTGACTTGCAGGCGGGCTTGAAGAAGTTGGTCGGCGAGGAGGTGTACAGTGCCGACGGTATCTTGAAGAAACCGGTGCTTGCCCAGTTTATCCTGACAGGCGAGGCAAACAAGCAGGCGGTAAACGATGTGGTGCATCCCGCAGTGGCTCGTGATTTCGAGCAGAGCGACTGTGACTGGATGGAGAGTGCCATCCTCTTCGATAGTGGGTTCCAACGTCGTACCCATTTCGATAAGGTGGTATGTGTCTCGGCTCCCGTTGCCGTTCGTCTGCAGCGCATCATACAGCGCGATCATATCTCTCAGGAGAAGGCGCAGCAGTGGATAGATGCCGTGATGCCGCAGGAAGAGCTGATAGCCCGTTCGGATTATGAAATCGTGAATGATGGGGTGAGGGATGTAGAAGCGCAGGTAGTGCATCTGCTCAATCTGCTCAATCCATCAGATAATTGATCATATTAAAAAATAAAAATAGATTATAATAGACAATGGAAACAATTCTTTCAATTGCAGGCAAGCCAGGCCTTTACAAATTGGTATCAAGAGGTAACAGAACTCTTATCGTTGAGACTCTCGACGAAACTCACAAGCGTGTACCAGCTTTCGCTACAGACCGTGTAACCAGCCTTGGTGACATCGCTATGTACACAGATGCAGACGAGGTGCCATTGTGGGAGGTACTCGACAGCGTAAGCAAGAAGGAAGAGGGCAAGCCAAGTTCTTTCAACTACAAGAAGGCTCCTGCTGCTGAGCTTCACGATTACTTCGCTGAGGTTCTTCCTAACTACGATCGCGACCGTGTACACGACAGCGACATCAAGAAGCTCCTCCAGTGGTACAACATCCTCGCTAAGTATGGTATCACAGATTTCAAGGCTACTCTTGCTCCAACAGAGGGTGAGAATGTAGATGATCGTGCTGAGCAGGTTGCTGAGTAAGATTCATGGGTATATAAAGGTCGCCCTGAAAGGGCAAAAGCTTTCAATTTCAAAGCTTTTGCCCTTTCAGGGCGACTTGGTTTATTTATTTCTTTTCTATCTTCTTCAGTTCCTTCTCAAATCTTCTTCGATACATTTCGCCGGCAATGGTCAAACCGAACGGGAAGGCAATCCAGATGCCCAGCAATCCCATGCCGCAAGGGAAACCGAGGGTATAACCCAATGGCAATGAGATGACGAAATAGGCGATGAAGGCATAGAGCACCATCGGCTTCACGCAGGCAATGCCTCGAAGCGCATTGGCAAAGGTGTATTGCAGACCATCGCCAAACTGATAAACCATCATCAGGATAATCAGCGTAGCTACATACGCCTGTACCTCTACGTTATCATTAAACCATCCGCCTATCTGGTGGCGGAGCAGAAGTACCGGCAGACCCATGCAGAGCGAGAACAGCAGGTTCAGTCGGAATCCGTCGTAGGCATTGAGGCGAACGGCGGCATAGTCTTTCTGCCCCATAAAGTGGCTCACACGGATGGCCATGGCTGCTGCCATACCCGAGAGCACGAGGTAGAAGAGCTGCGAAATGGTAATCATTACCTGGTGAGCTGCCAATGGAATGGTGCCGAGCCAGCCTACCATCACGCAACTCAGCGTAAAAGCAGCCGATTCCATACCCAGCTGGAGAGCCACCGGCCAGCCCAGTCGGTTCATCTCCTTGAAATCCTTCCTGTTTACGCAACTGTGTACAATGTCATAACTGTAGGTTCTGAATTTTCTGCAGGTCACTACCATTCCTACCATCGCCAGCGCCATCAGGATTCTACTTGCCAGGGTAGAGATTCCAGCTCCGAGCAATCCCAGTTCCGGGAAGCCAGCCACACCGTAGATGAGCACCCAGTTGCCCAGGATGTTCACGATGTTACCGCCTATCATCGCCCACATCGCCACCTTAGTCTGTCCGATTCCGTCGAGGAATTGCTTCATGGTATAGAAGATTCCCATGAAGAGCACTGATGCCAGATTCACCAGAAAGTAAGGGCGGATAAGCTCCAGCAGTTCCTCCGGCTGTCCGATATGTGCCAGATTGAGATAGAGCAGGATGAGGGCAAGGGTGAAGATGCCTCCCGTCAGCATGTTGGCAAGGAAGGAGTTGCGTACCTTCTGACCGATGACGTCGGTACGTTCCTCTCCGTAGAGTCTGCCGATGATAGGGGTGAGTCCGTAGGTGAATCCCATATAGGATACGAATACAAGACCGAAGATATTGTTTACCAGTCCTGCTGCCGCCAGTTCGGGAGTACTGTGATGACCGATCATCAGCGTGTCGGCGAATCCCAGGATGATGGTTCCCAGTTGTCCGATGATGATAGGAAATCCTATCGAGAGCAGTTCGCGGTAATGATGTTTCTTGTGCATTGTCATTGCTTTACTATGGTTGTTTATATTGCTTTTTAATTACTAATCTTTTTCTTGATGTTCTGAACTTCCGTTTGGATGTGCAAAGTTACTGCTTTATTCAGTAACTACCAAATTTTTCATTCAGAAAAAGATTTTTTCTTCCTTTTATTTGGAGTTGTCGGATAAAAGTACTATTTTTGCATTATCAATCAACTGACAATCAGATTTATAAACCAAAAACAATTATACCGTTATGAACAACATTCCATTAGTATTTTGGCTCATCCCGATAGCCAGCGTTGTAGCATTGGGTATGGCATGGTTCTTCTTCCGTTCGATGATGAAGGAAGATGAGGGAACCGACAGAATGAAAGAGATTGCGGCGCATGTAAGAAAAGGTGCGATGGCTTATCTCAAGCAGCAGTATAAGGTGGTGACCATCGTCTTTGTGGTGCTCGCCATCGTCTTCGCCTTCATGGCTTACGTACTGAAAGTGCAGAATCCGTGGGTTCCGTTCGCATTCCTTACGGGTGGTCTCTTCTCCGGACTGGCAGGCTTCTTCGGTATGAAGACGGCTACCTATGCTTCGGCTCGTACAGCTCATGGGGCTCGTACAGGACTTGACAAGGGATTGAAGATAGCCTTCCGCAGCGGTGCCGTGATGGGACTTGTCGTGGTAGGACTCGGTCTGCTCGATATCGCCATCTGGTTTGTTGTTCTGAACGCCGTATATGCCGGCGAGGCAACCGCCCTCGTTACCATCACCACCACAATGCTTACCTTCGGCATGGGTGCTTCTACCCAGGCTCTCTTTGCCCGAGTAGGTGGAGGCATCTATACCAAGGCAGCCGATGTGGGAGCCGACCTGGTGGGTAAGGTGGAGGCGAACATCCCTGAAGATGATCCCCGTAATCCGGCTACCATTGCCGATAATGTAGGAGATAATGTGGGCGATGTTGCCGGAATGGGTGCCGACCTTTACGAGAGCTATTGCGGTTCCATTCTTTCTACAGCTGCCCTGGGAGCTACCGCTTTTGCCATGAACGGCGATATGCAGCTCCGTGCCGTCATCGCTCCTATGGTCATAGCAGCCATCGGCATCTTCCTCTCGCTCATCGGCATCTATCTGGTTCGTACCCAGGAGGGTGCATCCATGAAGGATCTGCTCCATTCCCTGGGATTAGGTACCAATGTCAGTGCCGGTCTTATCGCCGTGGCTACCTTTATTATATTATATCTTCTGGGTATCGAGAATTGGCTCGGACTCTCATTCTCTGTCATCAGTGGATTGGTGGCTGGGGTCATCATCGGTCAGGCTACGGAGTATTATACTTCGCAGAGCTACCGACCAACCCAGAAGATTGCCGAGGCATCAGAGACGGGTCCTGCCACGGTGATTATCAAGGGAATAGGAACGGGAATGATCTCTACCATGGTGCCTGTGGTTACCATCTCCGTAGCCATCATGCTCAGCTATCTCTGTGCCAATGGTTTTGATATGTCGCTCTCTGCCAAGTCTATCAGCGTAGGACTTTATGGCATAGGTATTGCAGCCGTGGGTATGCTGTCAACGCTGGGTATCACCCTGGCAACGGATGCTTACGGTCCTATTGCCGACAATGCCGGAGGTAATGCGGAGATGAGCGGACTGGGTAAGGAGGTGCGTGAACGTACCGATGCACTCGATGCACTTGGCAATACCACTGCTGCCACAGGTAAAGGCTTTGCCATCGGTTCTGCAGCCCTTACTGCTTTGGCGCTTCTTGCATCTTACATTGAGGAAATCAAGATAGCCATGATTCGTGCGGTAGAGAATGGCAAGCAGTATGTGGATGCAGCCGGAAACATCTTTGACCCATCGAATGCCACTACCATCGATTTCATCAATTTCTTCCAGGTGAATCTCATCAATCCGAAGGTGCTGGTGGGTGCTTTCCTGGGAGCGATGGCAGCCTTCCTGTTCTGTGGACTGACGATGGGAGCTGTAGGTCGTGCGGCTGAATCTATGGTTCAGGAGGTACGTCGCCAGTTCCGTGAGATCAAGGGAATCCTTGAGGGCAAGGCTACGCCTGATTATGGAAGATGTGTGGAGATCAGTACGCGCAGTGCTCAGCGTGAGATGATTATTCCGTCCTTGCTTGCCATCATCATTCCGATAGTAGTAGGTCTGGTTTTGGGAGTAGCTGGAGTCTTGGGTCTTCTTACGGGCGGACTTGCAGCCGGCTTCACGCTTGCCGTCTTCATGTCCAATTCTGGTGGTGCATGGGATAATGCCAAGAAGATGATAGAGGAGGACAACTTCGGAGGCAAGGGTAGTGAGAATCACAAGGCTACGATTGTAGGTGATACCGTTGGTGATCCGTTCAAGGATACCTCGGGTCCATCCCTCAATATCCTCATCAAGCTGATGTCGATGGTAAGTATCGTGATGGCAGGTTTGACCATTGCCTTCCTGTAAGACTGAGGTTTAAGGTCTTAAAACACAGGAGAAGATTTTGAACGCTTTAGTAAATAACTTTACAAAGTTTCTATGCCAAAAAACTACCCTTAAGGAAAGAAAAACTTTCCCTTAAGGAAAAATATTTTTTCCCTTCCTTAATTCCGCAACACTATAATTTA
>NZ_QUCG01000190.1:0-628 GCF_003473645.1 Prevotella sp. AM23-5
TTCAGTCTTCGGATTTCCACATCCTGCTCCTCGATGAGCTTCTTCTGCTGAGCCAGTATCACCTTGCTCTCCTGGAGCAGCTTTCTCTGCTGCTCCAGCAGTTTCTCCTTCTTCTTCAGGGTGGCACGGAGAATCTCCTCGGCATTGCGAATCGTCTCCTCCTCGCTCTCCCCCTCATGCACCGGGATATAACCGCCCGTCTTGCGAATCTGCGGCAGCACCACCGAGGTAACCCAATCCTTGAACTTCACCGCCGAAGCCAGTTTCGAACCGAGCACCAGGGCATAGAAGCCGCTCTCGTTAACGAAGTTCATCTGAACAATCTTCAGCTTTCCCTCGCAAACACCATAGCGGTTTTTAACAATTCTAGTGACACCGCGTTTTACGGTATCACTAGAATTAACGTGCTGTCTTACAGCCTCTGACGCTTTCTTATACCCGAGCACATCACACAAATCCTTTGCACAGAACCAAGGATCGCCCTTCTCATCTATAGTAGTGCGAACCGTTCCGAACTCCGGATTCTCAAAAACAGCAACCTGTGCAGCCTGTTTCTTGCTAGCTTCCTTCTTGTCGGCCACCTTCTTACCAGTCTGCACACTCTTCTTGGCAGAGCCGGCATTCTTGC
>NZ_QUCG01000191.1:0-361 GCF_003473645.1 Prevotella sp. AM23-5
ATAAAATATAAAGATATGACAGAAGAAAGATTATCTAGAGCTAACGAATTAAGCAACTTTGTTAATGCTTATAAAGAAGTTATCGGTAGATATTGTAATGGCATGAGTGCTAATGAAAACAGACTGGGGAGTGCTCTAATAGATATAAACAAGTATGCGCCAAAAGAATCTGCCGACATAAAGAATGCTATAAAAAAGGCTTTAAATAGCATTCAAAAAGAGTTTGACGAGCTTTAGTAACTAACCTCCCTTATGGGATAAAATATAAGTAATATGACAGAAATAGAATTATACAACGAATTAAAGAATGTAGAAGGTCGTTTAAAGATGATGGATTCGCAAATATTAGAGCTTCACATAA
>NZ_QUCG01000191.1:371-626 GCF_003473645.1 Prevotella sp. AM23-5
TGGATTCGCAAATATTAGAGCTTCACATAAAGAAGAATGATATAATGAACGACTTTCTAAGTTTGTTACCTTTTCAGAAAGGTGACAAGGTGAAAGATAAAGATGGCAATATCTTTATCATAGAACGTCTAAAAGATGCCATATCTCTTGGCAAGAATGAAATCAAGGTTCATTTTCTTATCCGAAAAATAAAGAAAAACGGAGAACCTTATCAATACGCAAACCAAGCTTGGGGAATTGATTATTTTTCCCTTG
>NZ_QUCG01000192.1:0-620 GCF_003473645.1 Prevotella sp. AM23-5
GTAGCTGCCTGTTTTGAATAATCATCCTTCTTATCGAAGCCAACCACCTCACCATCGTTCATATATCCACCCCACCAGGTAGCGATGCCGTTGCCTTTCGCCGTCTTGTCAATAACACCATTAATTCCACTCTCCACCCGCTTGGTCTCAGGGTCACGCAAGGCGATGAGAGAGGTAAGAATCAATCCGCCATTGATTTCCGTCTCCACACCATCGGCAAGCACTTTTTTTAGATATTGATAGGTAGCCACATCACCGATGACTACACCGAGGTCGCCATATATCTTGCTAGTGATATATGCGTTTGCCAAACCCAGCTTGTCATAGAATGCGCTGTATGCAGACTGAAAGTTTGTGAACTTCGTTCCCACGGCAGAGACGATGGTAGCCTTGCCGTTAGTATCAGCCGCATTATATCTCGCAGAAATATCTGAAAGATACTTGATGAGTTCTTTCTTGGCAGTCGTGAGAGTAGCAAAAGCGGTATTGAGGTCGGTGAGTTCCTTGGTGCCCTTCAGTACCTCTGCATCCTTCACCTCATTATATGACTTCTGCGCTGCCGCAAAATCATCTTCAAGTCGCTTGGAATCCTGCGCCATAGCTGCAATCTCGGAAGGCTC
>NZ_QUCG01000193.1:0-601 GCF_003473645.1 Prevotella sp. AM23-5
TAGCCAGCTTGGCATAGACATTGTTGTTGCTGGCAGCATTCATATCCAGCGCCTCACGGTCGAAGACCCTGATATTCATCTCCTTGGAATCTCTTACGAATACCAGGCGAGGGGTGGCGCACACGCATCCTGCCCAGGATACATTGCTGCCTTGCCAGTTGCCTGTGCCCAGACGGCTGAGATACTTGCCCGTCTTCTTCTCGAAGATCTGCACCTCGCGGCTGTCGCCGGCTGCCACGAAGAGGTGGTCGCCCTCGACATATACATCCCTAGCCAGTGTGCGGTCGCCATTGCTCATGCTGCGCTTCAGCTCCAGCGTTTCTGCATCGAAAACATCGATGCATTTGCCGGCAAAGTTGGCTACATACAGTTCTTCGCCATCATAATAAAGATTTACGGCATTCAGCTGTCGGCCTCCGATATCCTCAGATGTGCGTGAGAGGTAGCCGTCCAGGTAGAAATGGTCTGCCACCTTGATGGTATCCACCGGCTGCGGCACAACTCGGTCTTCTGTAATCTCTCTATATTCTGTCTGGTCGCAGGATGCCATTGCCAGCATCATCAGTCCTGCGCTGATCATCATTACGTCTTTTCTCATTTT
>NZ_QUCG01000194.1:0-544 GCF_003473645.1 Prevotella sp. AM23-5
CGAAGTCGGGCTCCCCATGTTCCAATCTGCCGATATGTTGTATGGTTCCATCATAGCTATATGCACCGCTTGTTCCATTTTGGTATGAACATAAAAAAGGATGGCAAGAGTTTTAATCCTACCATCCTTTTACAATTCATGGAGAAGTCTTATGGCAACCAGTTGTTCTCCATGAACCAAAGAAAAGGCTTATCTAATTCTTACACCTTTTCCATTTAGTACTTCACCTCTGACATCATCGGTCTTGCAGAGATACAAGTCGTAGCCAACAGCTGTAATGTCACTGTATCTTGGAGGTGTTATGACTTTGCCATTTGGCGACATCAAGCCATACCAACCAACTTCCGCCTCATACTTTTTGCAACTCGCTGTCTTTTGATAAGGCGTTGGTTCCGCTTCCGCTGTTTCACCTGTCAGTTTGCCATCATCATCGTAGTTTTTGGCTGTGGTGTATCGTATCTCATCGGTATCGTACATCATTCCTTCCACATTGCTGATGAGGAAATCATCTATTAATTCCTTAATTCCGCAACACTATAATTTA